>JBDLSU010000870.1:0-3428 GCA_039799405.1 Pseudomonadota bacterium
CGCATGCTGGCGATTGCCGATTCGCGCTTCCAGAATGATTTGCTGCAGCAGGCCAAAGCCAATGGCAAGCTGGAGCCCGACTACCAGATTCCACTGTCCCAGCGCAATAACTCCCCCGCCAGCATTGAAACCCGCTTGCGCGCCTGGCGCGAACACGGCTTGTTGCCCGATTTTCCATTTGGCACCGATTTTACCGACGATGAAGTGGTGATTGTGCGCGCCTTGCGCAAGCTGAAAACCTCGCTCGGCCATCCGCTCGAATTAATGCGGGTGATGATGAACAGCTTTATGGATGAACAGGAAATTCCGGCACGTTATCTGGAGCGCATGCACCTGGATGACGATGAAATGGAAAGCATGAAAATCCGCCTGATGCGCCGCTTGTTTATTGGTAACTTTGGATAGCCCTGGTGGCGTTGGTGCCAGCGGCATTGCGGTTGCTGCTGGCAGGCGTGTTGGCGTTGTCGCCGTTGGCAGTCGCAGCGTTGACGGTGGTTGCGTTGGCGCTGTTGGCATCGGCGCTGCCGGGTTTTTGCAATTGCGCCAATAAATCCTTGACCAGTTGTTCGGCCGGGTTGGCGCTCTGGATTGTGTTGCTGGCGCTGCTGCTACCACTGCTGCCACTGCCCGCATTGCCGGGATTGGTTTGCTGTAACAGATCCAGCAGACGGTCGCTGGCGGCGATAAAATCTTGCAAATCCAGCGACCGGGCAGCCGAACCCGCACCCGGTGGGCCGGGCAATCTGGCATTCGGGCCGACGCCAATGCCGGTAAAGCCGGTATTGCCATTGGCGGCCGCAACCGGAAGCTGGCCCGCACTCGCGGGATTGGTGCCTCCCTGAATGACCTGGCTGATATCGGTGCTGCTGGAAATATCGAGTTCGGCATCAAACTCAAATTCACGCCCGTCGGCGGTAGTGATAAGACCATGGCCGACCAGACTACCTTTTTGTTCGCTATGGAATACGCTGGCAACGCCGTTACCGTTGCTGATCTGACTAAATGAGGTGCTGCTGGAACTGCTGAAGGAAAGTGAATCGAAACTGATTTTGGCTGATTGGGCATCCGGCACCAGATAGGTGAGCGACTGACGGGTGAGCTTGCTCAGAATTTCGGCTTCGGCTTGCCCATCCTGGCCGGATGCATCCAGAGCCTGTAGTGCCTGGCCCTGGCCGGAGAGTTGAACCAGATCAGCGCTGGCCGCATCACTGCGATTTTTTACGCCGAAGCGGTTGCCGGAAGCGCCATCACTGATGCTGTTGCCATTGGCCAGTGCTTTGGCGATGCTTTTGCCAATATCCAGCCCGGCAAAGGGGGGGGCAGATGCGGTGCGGTTGGCGCTGATTGATGGCAAGCTCATGGCAGTATCCCTGGTTGATACTGCTTGATATCGGCCCGTCAACAAAAAACTTGAGTTTTTCGGCCAGCGGCTTAGCAATAGTGGGGGCTTTGCTGGCGATCCCGGCCAATAAAAACCTGGTCAGTATGGGGCTGGAAGACGAACCCGGTAAAATGTTGGTCTGTACTTTTTATCCCCAAAGGTAAAGTAGCACGACAATCGACCCACTCAACAAGGTTAGGCCAATAACGCGCACCCATCGGTTGTCGGTAGCCATTGGTGTTTCGATGCCAGTTTTGTAGCCAGTGAGCATGGCACGTGTCAAATTAATTTTCTTCGCAAAATAATAAAAACAAATTGCCATCACATGCAGGCTTACCAGCGCATACAATACCCACTGCAGTGTGACGTGTAACCAAGTCAACCAACTGATAGAAGCATCCCGCAGCAAATGGGATAACGGACCCTCAACACTAATTGAGTCAGAGCTAAATAATCCACTTCCGGTTTGCAATAGCAGCAGGGATAACATGGCTATCACCGACGCAGCACCACTTGGACTATGGCCAGCATGAGGTAACGAGTTGCTAGTTTGCTGAAGCAAGTGTTGCCAAATTATCTTGGGCGAATACGCTAAGGTGCTAAATCTTGCGTAGCGTGGGCCAACCATTCCCCAGATCAATCGAAATCCCAGCAATGCGAGGACGACGAGGCCAAATCGAATATGCCATACCATCGCATTGCCACCGATCTTGCTACTGATGACTGCGCCTGTGACACACAAAACCAAAGCCCAATGGAATAAACGAGTGGGCAAATCCCATATTTTTACCTTTTTCTGATGGTTATTCATAAGGGTAAGTTTCAAGTTGATCGCATACAAATCGATACAGGTTGAGCACTATCTGGAAACGTGGTGAGGCCTATTTTTCCTTGAATGTGTCATGGCAGTTTTTGCAACTTTTGCTGGTATTGCCATAAGCGGTTTTGATTGCAGCCAGGTCAGCGCGATAAATGGCTTCCCTGAGTTTAACTATTTCCACTTGTGATTCCTGCGCCATCTGTTTAAAGCGTGGCATTTCTTTCCAAATGCCAGCTTTGGCCCGAGTATTGCCTTGATCCGAACCAGGGACGTAATTTTCTTGTACCAAGCGACCCAACATGTCAAGGGCATCGGCACTCAATTGCATGGCAGGTTTATCAAAAGCCAAGTCTCCTTTGATGGTGGCATTAATCCGGGCCATTTGTTGTCCCATCAGAAAATAACTTGCCTGACGCGCCTGGAGCGCTTTTTCGGGCGCGATCGGCAGACTACCTTGTGCCAATGTCGGCAAGCAATGGGTGATGCAAGTGAGTAATAATGTGCAGATTGTTAATCGCGTGTAGCGTGGCGTTCCTGTTACTTGAGATTTGGCTTGTTGGTTATTTTTCGACATACTTATACCTTAACTTTCTTCATGCTGCACACCGTGTCATACCACGATTGCATGCCCACTAGTGGTGATGGATTGATCGGTAATATGGCATTGATGTTCACGCCATTGCCGCGTCCACCGGATTGTTTGTCCCACCATACGCCATATTCGAGATCGTCAAATTTTGGTGGTGGTGCCATTGCTTTGGCTGTTTCGGTTTGCTTGCCAGCCGCCAGAGTTTGCGCCCGTTTGCCTTTTCGGCCTTCGGTAGCGCGTCCACCAAAAGCCCAGCCCACCGAATTGGAAACTGCTACCACCCGCGGATGAATGGTGTTGGTTACAAACACCTGAACCCGTGCCGTGCCAACGATTTGTTCTTGCACCGATGAACGGAAGGCGATATCGCCCTGCGTGCCCGATTTGGGACGGTAGGTGGTTAATTCTACCCAATCACCGGTTTGCAATTTCATTTTGCGTGCGGTTTCCGGGTGTATCCACATTGGATTGTCATGCACAATCTCGGACAGATATTTTTGAGAAGCGGTGCGGCCTTGTGTATGCACATTCCATTTAAATGTGGTCAGAATAAAACGGTCTTTTGCCAAGCCGATATGCGAGGGAATTTGCACAAAAGCGGGCATACCAGTGTCGGCCATGCCCACCGCCTTCGCTTG
>JBDLSU010000871.1:0-6694 GCA_039799405.1 Pseudomonadota bacterium
AGCGTTAAATAACCCGCATCAAACATCAAGGCAGCAGTCGAAATGTAATCCAGATCAAATGCCGCAAGCGAAGCTGCCACCACTTCCTGTTGCGCCAGATCTTTCAGTGTAGATAGCGTTACTTCACGCGCCTTGAGCATCCTGATCAAAAAAAATGGTGAGCCAGATTCAAACCAATACGGGCGAAATTTTCGGTCTTGGAATAAAAGCAGCAAGTCAAATGGGTTGTGCATCGCGTCACCTAACCAATTGTAACCACCATACCACCCACGACTTGTCATGCACATATAAAACGCGAAACAAGGGTTCATTGGATTTAAACATTTCTTTGAGCGTGTCAACAAACAGGCTTTTGCCAACGCGGCGCGGACGCGATAAAAAATAATAGCCGGCTTGTTGCACCAGCGACAGCGCCATTGGGGTTTTATCGACGTAGTAAGCGACCCGCTCCCGGATTTTGGCCAGGGTCTGGCTGCCAATGGGCAAGAGGCGGCGTAACAGGTTCATTTTCTTGGTCAGGTCAAATAGAAGGTTTCGGGATTGCGGCAACGCTTCACAACCAGGCTCACGCAATACTACGGTATTCCCTGGCAGCCTGACTAATCAAGGCAAACAATTTGCCCAACACTGGCTGTCGCTGATTGGCCATTTGGGCTGGAGCACTATTCCAGGGTAATGCAATCGCCCGGATCAGCCCACACCGCCTGTCACCGCGACAGGCGCGGTATTGTCAAAGCATTGCAAATAGCCATGCCAGCGTTCATCGTCCAGATGATGCTCAACAAATTGCCCGCCGCTATAGTCGGCAATGACGCCGCGCCAAAACCGGGTAGCCACATCGTTACCCGGCATTTGCCCAACTTCCCAGCGCCCACGCAATTGATCAAATAAAGCCAGCGCTGCACAACGCCCGGTGCCTTGCTTGCGGTATTTTTTCAGCACAAAAAACTGCGCCAGCCATAACTGGTTTTCGGGCAGGCTGACCGAATCGTTGACCAAGGCAAAGCCGGCATAGTTGCCATTGACCAAAATCAGCCAGGCACTACAGGCTGCTTGCTGAAAATATTTGTCCAGTGCGTAGCCGTATTCGCCATGCGCATTCAGATCCTGATCCCAGATATCAGATAAATCATGCTGGTACAGTTCCAGCATGCGCGCCAGCGGCACCCGGTCGCAGCTACTGGCGCGGCGCAATACGCAGCCTGTGGTTTGATTCAACATAATTTCCCCCGGCTCCCGGCCCTATTCTTCCCGCAAGTCCAGGCGATCCAGCTTGCCTGCCTTGTTAAACACCACCGCCAATTTATCATCCGGAAAGCGGCTGATATGGGTGGTAAAACCCTGCCAGGCTCCGCCATGGGCAGTTTTGCGGTGACCATTGCGCGGGGCCAAATCCCACAGTGCCAGGTCATGCACGGAGACTCCTTGAAATAAACTGACGAGCAGCAAATGAATAGCCGATGCCCCCCCGCATTGTATGCGAAACACCATGCCAACACGAAAAACCGCAATGGCCATGTGGCAGCATCACCAGCCAGCCCCGATCAGTTATGCCTGCTTCGCAATCCCCGCATGATCACGCCAATAATGCAAACCCGCCACCAGCCAACTGCCCTGGCTTTGATTGGCTGACACAATAAAGCGCCGCTTGCCAGAAAACAGCCAGCGCTTGTGCCGCTTGATGTACAGCTTGAAATCCGGCTCTTTGTGATCAACGGTCATTTCAAAGACGGATTCCGGCTTGCCGCTGAAATCCAGATGCACGCTATGCTGATATACATAAGTATGTTTCAACACGAAGGCGTATTGCACCACTACCACCAGATGATCCTGAAATAGTGTCAGGGTGCTGACCCGGCTACCCACATGCAATAAGGCCAGGCTGAGAAACACAAACACCAGGCCACCCAGATAGTTGCCAATGCCGTCATGGCGCACCACAAACAAGCCGTAGAGATACAACACAAACAGCGCACCCAAAGCACCGATTACGATGCAAACTTTTTCAAAACCCAGATAATGCACGGGCAAATGCAGGGTGCTTTTTTGCGGGTCGTCGCGCAATTGCATACCCAGTTCCACATCCGGTTTGCGCCAACGCCAATTTGTCTCATTGGGCAAGGAATGCTGATCGTAGCTGAAGACCGGGTGCTTGGCCTGCGCCTGACGCCAGACTTGAATGACATAAAAAATGCCACCCACTGCGGCCAGCAGTTTAAGCAAAGTAAACGTGGTTTCCAACATGGTAAAAGCTCCCGGTTTGTGATGCGCGATGCTTGATGCCTGATGATAATCAAGAGCACCCAACCGGGCCAGTAAAATTGCTGCGTAGCCTCATACCTGTGGTGCAATATCGACCTGATACAACAGTTTGCCTTCGATATCGTGCAATGCCATCGTCAAAACCCGGCTGGTGGCGTCGATTTTACCCAGACCAAAATACTGCCGCCCTTCCGTGGGTGGGCGGTTTTGCTTCATACCGGGTTCCACGCTGCAAAAGCGCACTTGCGGCCCGAATGTATGGTCGGTCTGGTTTGGCCCGAAGGTGCCAGCGTTCAAGGGGCCGGCCACAAATTCCCAAAATGGCGTAAAGTCGGTGAAAGCGGCTTGTTCTGGTGCATAAAAAGTGGCCTGCGCGTAGTGTACGTCTGCCGTCACCCACACCACATTGCGGATTTTATGTTGCTTGATAAAGCTGAGCAGGCTGGCCAGCTCCAGCTCGCGGCCCAGGGGCTTGCCGTTTTCCGCATTGGCCGAAGCTTCATAGCCGCCGGGTGTCACGTCCGGATTGGCATCGTCCACCACAATCGAGAGCGGCATATCGCTGGCGATGACTTTCCAGGTCGAGCGCGAGCGCAGCAAAGACTGTTTTAGCCAGGCCAGTTGCTGCTGGCCCAGAAAAGCCGCGTCCGCATCCAGGCTACTCTGACGGTTGGCGCTATTGGGAGCGCGATAGCTGCGCTGGTCCAGCATGAACACTTCCAGCAAAGGCCCGTAGTTGAACATGCGATAGATGCGCTGCGGGTCGAGCGGGTCGATGCGAAACGGGTTGTATTCAAACATGGCGCGGCGGGCGCGCTGGGCCAGCACGTCCAGGCTGCGTTCCTGATAGCGGGTTTCTTTGGCACCAAAGCTTTGGCCGGGAAACCAGTTATTGCGCACTTCGTGATCGTCCCATTGCACCAGAAACGGTACTTCGGCGGCAAAGCGGCGCTTGTTTTGATCCAGCAGATTGTAGGCAAAATTGGCGCGAAAATCGTCCAGCGTTTGCGCCACTTTGGCCTTGCCTGGCGTCACCAGATTGTTCCAGATGCTGCCATCGTCCAGCGTTACGCTTTCCTTCAGCACGCCATCGGCATAGATTTGATCGCCCGAGTGAATGAAAAAATCCGGTTTGAAGCGGCGCATGGTTTCATACATGCGGTAGCCGCCAAACGCCGGATTAATGCCCCAGCCCTGCCCGGCTTCATCGCCAGAAAAAGCAAAACGGATATCGCGCCCACCACCGGGCACCTGCAAACTGCCGGACAAGGTTTCACTGTAGGCGGCCGGGTTTTGCAAATCCTGATAGCGCACCCGGTAGTAGGTGGTTTCGCCCGGCTTCAGGCCGGACACATCCAGGCGGCTACTGTAATCATTGCTGGGCAAGGCCAGTGCGCCAGCAAACTGACGCGCATTGTTGAAGCTGGCATTATTGGCCACGTCAACCAGCATGCGCGCCGGGCGGTCGCTACGGCTCCAGATGGTAGCCTGGGTCGCGCTAGTGTCGCCACTCATGACGCCGCTGGGCATTTGCGGGCGCGCACTGTCCGGGTTGATGATGGCGGCCGAACGCTGCGGCTGGGCCATGCTCCAGCCCGGCAAAGTCAGACTGGCAGCAGCGCCCAGTTGCTGCAAAAAAGCGCGGCGCGGCAGGGGTGGGGATGGCGGCATGGAGCACTCCTGAAAATATATAAAAAAGTCAAATATCAAAATAAAACATCAAGCAGCTTACCGCCTCTTGATGACCCGCGCATGAAAACCACAAAACTGCTGATCATTCGGACTATGGCAATTAACTGGCGCGGCAAGTAGCGTATGATGCATGTCAATTTCAGGCAGTGGAGCAAAATCATGGTCGCACAGCAAACAGAAATACCTGGTGAATATAATACTGAAGCAACCATGACGACCTTCAGCGATACGGTAGCCCTGCCCGATAGCGATATCAGTCAACTCACCCTTCAAAAGCTGGTGCAGGGCGGCAGCGTATCGCGTCATGCCACGGTCGAGCAAATTCGCCAGCAAAGCCCACATCAGCGCAGCGCCCTGGCGGCGCACATCCGTTCAGCCATTAACAGGCAATTTGCCGAAAAAAAATCCGGCGTCTTTATCCGGGCCTGGCTGTTCAGTGGCTTGATCGCGGCCGAACCCGAACTACCAGCCAGTCGCGAATTAATTGAACGGCACCTGTCACCCTCGTTTGAATCGGCACCACATGTGCGGTTCTGGATTCTGGTGGCACTGTATCAGCACAAAGTCAGCTACCTGACAGACCTGGCGCAACAACTGAGCAGCGGCAGCGATCAGGTGGCGGATCTGGCCCAGGCAATTCTGACACCGCAGCAAGCGCAATTGCTGCAACGCTTTGCGCAAAATCTGAGCTCGGGTGATCCGGACGCAATCTTGCGGGTGCTGGGCATTGCCCGTGTGGTAGCGCTGCCTGCCCTGCTTGAGCCAATCTGTGCATTGCTCACCCAGGGCAATGGCAAACAGACTTACGCCTATGATGTTTTTCATGCGGTATGCCATGAATCGATGCGTATTGCAGCCCATGCGCAGTTTGTCGGGCGGCCCGGCCAAGCCGAGCTTTTGCGCCTGTTTCTGGAGGCCTTCGCCAAAGAAGAAACTCACCGCTTGCCGGAATTTGCCAGTTTGCTGATATTGGCCGGAAAAGAGCGTTTGCTGGAACAATTGGCCCAGTATGCACAGCAAGATAACTATGCGCAACTGGTGCAAAAACTGATCAAGCTGATCCAGCAACAACATCTGACCCTGGCAGGCTACCAGTCCGACGTGGTGCCGCCCTGGCGTTTGATCGACGACAAACTCGGCATTGACAAGGAAGTTACTACCTTTGCCGCCAATATTTTGTCACGCCAGGTCAACCCGCCGCTGGCGATTGGCTTGTTTGGCGACTGGGGCAGCGGGAAGAGTTTTTTCATGCGCGCCATGATGCAAAAAATCGAGCAGGAAAAAACGCGCCCGACGTTTTACAACCAGGTGGTGCAAATCGAGTTTAATGCCTGGCACTACAGCGACAGCAATTTGTTGGCCAGCATGGTCAACCACATTCTGGAACAATTGTTCAAGCATGTGTACCATGTGGAAGAATCCAGCAAGGCCAAAATGGCGGAATTGATTTCTGAACTGGATGAAAAGAAGGCAGAAATCCAGCAAGCGCGGCAAGAATGGGATCAGGCCATAACCGAACTGGCTGCGGCCGAAAAAGCCCTGCAGGATCAACAAAATAGATTGCAGCAGTTAACTGCGCTCAAGTTCGGTGATGTCATGGAATTGATCGAACTGCCGGATCGGCAAAAGTCGATGCTGAAAAAGCTGTGGAACGATCTGGGCTGGCCGGAAAGTATCAACAGCGTTCTGGAGCTCAAGGATGCGATTGCGCAAGCCCAACAAAGTGCCGGGCGCATCTCGGTTCTGACCACCGCCTTGAGCCGCAAACGCAACTGGGCGTCCTTACTGCTGCTGGTGATTCTGGTGCCACCGCTGTTTGAAAAACTGTTACAGCTTGTTCAGCTCGATTCGATGGCACCATTGAAGGTCGGGCTTGCCACGCTGGGTTGTATTTGCACCAGCGTGGCGCATAGCGTGTCTTCCGCAAATGAATTCGTCAAAACCAAATTGAGCCTGCTGGAACAGGCCCAGCAAAAAATCGAAGACACCTTCAGCAAGAAGCAGCAAAAACGCAGTGAGGAGGAAAAATTAAAGCTCAGTCAGGCACAGCAAGCCGAGCAAAAAGCCGCCGCAGAATACCAGCAGATTCTGCAACAAACCCAGGCCATGGAAGCGCGCTACCAGGCAATCCGCGAAGAACACAGTCTGGGCCGCTTTTTAACCACCCGTACTGAATCGGGCGATTATCAAAAACAACTGGGGCTGGTGTCGATGGTACGGCGTGATTTTGAAACGCTGGAAGACCGGCTGGCCAATGGTGGTGAGCAACAAGAAAAAGTGGAACGGATCGTACTCTACATCGACGATCTGGATCGCTGCCCGGCCGACAAAGTGTACGAAGTGTTGCAAGCAGTTCACCTGCTGCTGGCGTTTAAATTGTTTGTGGTGGTGGTCGGGGTCGATTCACGCTGGGTCTTGCAGTCGCTGGAGCGCCACTACCGTGCGCTTGGCACTGAATTGGCACAAGGCCAGGGCAGCGCCAGCGGGCCGGATGGCGGAACCGCCAACAAGGAACGCAGCGCCAATGCACGCCAGTATCTCGACAAGATTTTTCAGGTGCAATATGCCTTGCGGCGCATGAGTGAGCCGGGCTTTGGTTCGCTGATCCGGCAGATGATTCAGGGTACAGGCGCAAGCTCACCAAGTGACACCAATCTGGCGGCAAGCGCTGAAGCGGCACCGCCAATACCAACCAGCACCACCGACCTGGCGCGCAACCCGGCACCTGACGAACAGCGCG
>JBDLSU010000872.1:0-3216 GCA_039799405.1 Pseudomonadota bacterium
TGATGGCGCGCTGTTGTTCGATAAATTTGCTGTCGATGCCGGGCAAGTCCAACTGACGCAGGTAGACGCCGGGGCGCGGGTGCTGTTGCAGGTAGCGGATGATGGACAGTAATTTGTCCCACTCGCCCGCATGTGCCAGCGCGCGCAAGGGGTGCGCGGCCAGCCACGGCAGCAGGCCCGGTTGCGCGGCGCGGGTGGTGGCCAGCACGGCGGTAAATTGCGCTACCTCGCGCTTGACGCCCAGCAGCGCATACAGGTTTTCCGGCTGGTCCAGCCACAGCGCGCATGGCAGCGCGTTGCTGCCCAAGACCCGGTTGGCGACGGTTTTTTCTTCTACCCGGTAGTGCGGCAGGCCGCGCCAGTGGTTGGCCCAGGCGCGCGCTTCGTCAAAGCGTTGATGTAGCTCGTTTGGGCTGGGGGTTTTGAGCGGCAAACGCAGCGGAAAGGCGGCTTCGCCCGTGACCAGGCTGCTCAGCCATTCGCCTTTTTGCCAGCGCCGCAGCAAGGCCGCGCGCACATCGTCGGCGCGGCTCCAGTTGGGGGCGTTGGGGGCGTTGGGGGCGTTGGGGGCGTTGGGGGCGGCGGCGGGCTTCATGACGTTACTTTGGCTTTTTCTGCGCGATATTGTTCAATCGTCAGATGGCGCAGGCGCGACTGGCTGCCGCCTTCATTGAACACAAAACCCACGCTCGATACATACGGTTCAATCACATGGATTTTTTGCAGCGGCGTAATAATCAGCAGTTGCAAGCCCAAGCGCCCGAACAAGCGCAAACCGTATTGGGCTGATTCGTCAGAACCACGGCCAAAGGCTTCGTCGATCATCACAAAGCGGAAGGAACGGCTCTTCTGGCGCTCCCAATCCAGCCCAAACTGGTAAGCCAGACTGGCGGCCAGAATGGTGTAGGCCAGCTTTTCTTTTTGCCCACCGGATTTACCGCCGGAATCAGAATAATGTTCGTGTTCGCTGCCGTCGCTGCGCCAGCATTCACTGGCCCCAAACACAAACCAGTTGCGCACATCGGTCACTTTTTGGGTCCAGCGCCGGTCTTGCTCGGCCAGGCCAGCACGGCCACGGAAGCGTTCGATAATGTGTTGCACCTGGGCGAATTTGGTTTCGGAATATTGCGCGTCGTCCTGCGTGCCCAAGCTGCCTTCGGTGCAGGCGCGCAATTCGTTTTGAAAATCGCGAATATCCAGATCCGGGCTGGCTTGCGCCGCCAGCACGATGAAGCGGCCGTCGTTATAGTCGATCGGGGCCAGGCTTTGGTTGATCAGGTCGATGCGCTCTTTTATGGTTTCGCGCTCGCGTGCCAGTTGCGATTGAAAATTGGCGATTTCGCGTATGGTGTTTTCATTCAACAGCGCCTTGAAACGCGCTTCAAAACGCGGCAAATCATCGTGCATTAGCGCCGCCAGCATCTTGGCAAATTCGGCCAGCGCTTCAATATTGGCGTCCACTTCTTCGGTTTCCAGCTTGAAGCTGTTTTTATAGTCCGCCATGGCCTTGACGATGCGCTCGCGCAGGGCGCTGAGTTTTCTGGCCAGACTATCGATACGGCTTTTTTGCAGCGCTTCGCGCATTTCGCGCTCATGCGCTTCACAGTCTTCCACCCTTGTGCGCTTGTCGGCCAATACGTCGGCACGCAACAAATCCAGATCAGCAAAATACGGCCCATGTTCCACCACCACCGGACCGGCCAGCCGCAGTTCCAGTTGCGCCAGTTGTTCGGCACAGCTTTGTTGCGAATTTTTGATGCCGCCCAGTTTGCTGATTTGCTCTTTCAAATCGCTTTCCAGTTGGGTGATGCTTTGTTCCAGTTGCGCCAGTTGTGCGCTCAGTTGTTGCAGCAGATTGCTCGATGCTTGCAAGCGCGCTTGCTCGGCGCGTAACACTTCACCTTGTTGCGCCGGGCTGTGCCAGTCGATGTCCTGATACTGCTGAAATTCCACCAGCTTGGATAAATTTTCGCGCTGCCCGCGCGTGCTTTCGCGCTCGCGCTGCAAGCTGCTGATTTGCGCACCCAACAAACCCAGCGTTTTTTCCAGTTGCAAGCGTTGCTCATTCAGGGCGGCGATTTTTTCAGCATTGCTCCAGCCCAGCACATAGCGGCTGCGGTCGTTGATGGCGCTGCGGTCATCTTTTTCATGCCGTTCGCCCTGGGTTTTGGTTTGCCCGGCCTGGGTGATGGCGCGCACTTCACGGCGGAATTGTTCCTGGCTCTGGCAGCAAATATAGTCGAAGCGGTGTACCAGTTCGCGCTCCAGCCAGTTGTAAAACGGTGAATGCGGTTCAATTTGCAGCTTGCGCACCAGCGAATCGCGCTGCAGTTTGGCGGTATCGGCCAGCGCGCCGCCGGGTTTGACGCGGTAATACACCAAGCGCCCTTTTAAATGGGTGCGCTCAACCCAATCCACCACGGCGGCATAGTGGCTGTCCGGCACCAGCAGCGACAGGCCAAAGCCGCGCAGCAGCCGTTCGCCCGCGCCTTGCCAGACTGCTTCGTTGGGGTGGATTTGAATCAGTTCGCCAACAAACGGCATCAGTTCGGCAATGTCATCCACTGCCAGTTTCAAGCCTTGCGCCAGCCGTTCGCGCAGCAAAATAAATTCGGTCGGAATATTGCTTTTACGTGCCGACAAGCTGGCAATTTCATCAGCCAGCGCTTTTTGATCTTGCCGCCCCTGGTAAAAACTGGCCGAAAGCGGAGCCAGATCATTTTCCAAGCGGCTTTCTTGCACTGCCAGATTTTGTTGCAGCGCTTGCAGTTGCGTTTGCTGCTGCATGAAGCCTTCTTCATCTTGCACCGGGGTCAGGTTGAGCGCCTGGCTGAGTTCGGCATGGCGATCATGGCGTTTGCGCCGTTCGCGCTCTTGCTGGCTCAGGGCCGCAATATCTTGCGCCAGCCGTTGCAGGCGGTCGCCCCCGTTGGCGGCAATCTGGCTGCGTAGTTCTTGCTCTTGCTGGCGCGCATGTACCCGCGCGGCTTCGCTGTGCTGCACTTTTTTGTCCTGGCGCTGCCAGCTTTGATCCAGTTCTTGCTGGCGCGCCAGCAACAAATCTTTTTTGATGGCGGCAAAGTAAAAGCCGAGCGCATCGCGCGCTTTGTGCCAGCGTTCTTGCTGGGCTTGCATGCTCTGGTATTGCTCGCCATCGGCCACCAACGGCGTCAACATCTGCACTTGCTGCTTGGCTTTCAGCACCGCCTGATGGGC
>JBDLSU010000873.1:0-4146 GCA_039799405.1 Pseudomonadota bacterium
GGTCTGGATATTGCCATCGAACACCACCGAGGTGGTCTATTTGGCCGGGCTATACTGCACAGCGGTCCATGACAGATCGCTGAGTTTGCCAGATCCATCTATCACCTGCACCCGAAAACCATTCCCGGCAGCGACCAGGAATCCTTCGCTATCAGCCACAAACTGGCCGGAACGGGTGAAATAGTGTTGATCGCCATCACGTAAAATAAAGAAACCATCACCATTGATCGCCAGATCGGTCGGATTGTTGGTGGTTTGCAAAGAACCGGCACGAAAATCAATTTGCGTACCGAGGGTATTCAAACCCGCGCCATACTGGGCAGAGCCATTACCGCCGCCACTGGCATAGTTTTGTGCATGTGAACCGCCGCTTTGATAAAAAAAGTCAGCAAACTGCAATTGCGAGCCACGAAAGCCCGGCGTGTTGACGTTCGCCAGATTATTACTGATCACACGCAGTGATTTGGAAAAGCCGACCAGGCCTGATGTGCCAATATAGATGGATTCAAACATGATGGCTCCTTAGCGTATGGAAATAATTTGGGAAAAACTGACGTTTTGCAATACCGAACTATTCGATAAAGTAATCGACAAGCTGGCCACGCCATTGGCGAAACTCAGCCCGCTCACCTGTCCGGTGCTGGTGTTGATGCTGGAACCGGTGCCAGTGCCGTTATTGAAGGTCACGGTTTTGCCCAACAAGCCGACCGACTGGGTAGCCGCTTGCTGGGCCAGCAATTGATCGATTTTTTGATTCAGTTGCTGGCTTTGCTGCAGGCTGGAAAATTGCGCAATCTGACTCAAGAATTCCTGGTTATCCAGTGGCTTGAGCGGATCCTGATTATTTAACTGCGCGCTCAAAATGCGCAAAAAGTCCTGAATCCCGATGCTGTTAGCCTGATTAACGGCTGAAGTGGAAGTAACATCCATAATGCGCTCCTGTTTTATCCGGTTTATCCGGTTTATCCGGTTTGTCCTGTTTACTATGCTGACAGCGTGCTATCGGCACTGGCTGTGCGCTCGTGCCGGGTGCTGTCGTTCTCCGCCACAACAATCACTTCGTCGGTTCCGATCACCTTGCGCCCGTTAACACTCAACGCTTTCAGTTTGTAACCGGCGTTACTGAGTTCCAGCCCCATGGCCTGGGCAACCTGGACAATTTGTGCCGGATCAAGATCCGCATCGCGCAACCAGGCCTGAACCCCTTCGGCATGCTGGTACACATGTAACTGACGCCGGGTCCAGATTTGCTCTTCACCGGGTCGGGCGGTTGCGCTGTTGCGTGCTTCATCTTGCCCGTCATGCTCAAGCGTGGCAGACGCTGGTGGCGACGGTGCCGCTTCAGCATGCATAAACTGGAAAGGCATTGGCAAGCTAGCGCGTACCGTCAAGCCAGCAGGCAACGGCGTCTGCAAGCTGGGCGGCATCGCTGCCGTAGCGTTGCGAGCCACATTGCCCGCCATCGGGTTCTGCTGCCAGTTGCCAGCAAAGGCAGCGGCCAGCGCGCCTGTCTGGCTGTCGGCACTGTCTGGTTGCTCGTGGCTGATAGCGCTCAAAGCCAGCGCCATTTGCACCGCTGGCATACCGGCCGCACCCATGTCAGCAGGGAAAAGCGCTGATCGGGAAGTAGCGCTGGAAGACACTGCCGAATGCGCCATTGCAGGCACGGACGTAACGATATGCGGGGCCTGCGCATCCGCCACTGCGCCCGCCGGTTTCTGGCCCGGATCTGCTTGCCCGGGCATGGCACCAGCCTGCGCCGCTGGCGAGACGAAGCCAGTAGCAGCCGGGATTGATTCAGTCGCAGTATCAAGAGCTTCGGCCGCTTGCGGCGGCAATGCCGAAGTCGGCAATGCACTGGCCGGAGCCGGATTCTTTGGCAGAGGCTTGTCCCGTTCCGGCTGGCTGTGCAACTGGTTGGCTTGCAGCAAGGCGCGTTCCATTTCAAGCAGCCATGCGTGGTGTTGGAATTGACTTTGCTGGGATTGAACGCGCTGCCCGGCGGACAATGGCTGATTGACTGGTTCCAGATTATTCATGCTCGGTCTCGCCTCTTGTTTGTGCCATTGACCATTGATCGTCGGCAATTTTACCATCGGCACTTAGTTGCTGCCGGGTAAATTTCACCTTGCTTAAATCGCGATGTTCTTCCACTGCATCCAGCGCGCGCCTGGCTTGCCCGACCCGTTCAATCAGGCCATCACGCTCGTTCCGGTATTGCTGCAAACTGCTTTGCTGCTGTTGGTATTGCCCGGCCAATTGCGCCATATAACGGGTTACCAGTTCAAAGCGGTCGCGCTGCAAGCCCTGGGCTTGGGCACTCTCCTGTTGCCAGGCGGAACTGACGCTGGCCTGCTCCTGCTGCAAGTTTTGCAGCGCCTGCTCACCACTGGCAATGAGTTGATTGATACGTGCCAGTTCCTGACATGCGGCATCAAGTTCCCACTGGCGCTCCAGTAACACCGGTTGCAAAGTGTAGTGAAAACGGCGGCTCATGCGCTACTCCCGCCCAAGGCATTGCGCAATCGCAGCAGCGTTTCCTTGCGTGTGGTCGATTCCAGTATCGACTGGCGCAATACATTACGCAGCGCCGGAAATACCTGAAAAGCCCGGTCAACCTGGGCATTGCTGCCGATCCGGTAAGCCCCCATGTCCACCATCTGGCGGTTGCGTTCATACACTGCCAGCACTTCCACTACCGCAGCCATCAGCGCTTGTTCCTCGCCGTTGCTCAGATCCGAGGCCAGGCGACTGACACTTTGCAAAACATCGATGGCCGGAAAATGGCCTTCATGCGCCAGTTCACGAGAAAGCATGATGTGGCCGTCCAGCGTCGCACGCACGATGTCGGAAATCGGCTCATTAAAATCATCCCCTTCCACCAGCACGGTATAGAGCGCAGTAATTGAGCCGCCGGAATCGAGCGTACCGCAGCGTTCACACAAAGCGGGAATTTCATTGAACACCGATGGCGTATAGCCACGTGCAGTGGGTGGCTCGCCAGCGGCCAAACCAATTTCACGCCGGGCCATGGCAAAACGGGTGACCGAATCCATCATCAGCAACACTTGCTTGCCTGCATCGCGAAATTGTTCCGCGATGGTGGTCGCAGCATAGGCCGCACGGGTGCGCACCAGCGCGGGCTGATCCGAGGTTGCTGCCACTACCACGCTACGCTTGACGCCTTCGGCACCGAGGTGTTTTTCGATAAAGTCGCGCACTTCGCGCCCACGTTCGCCAATCAGGGCAATCACATTCACGTCGGCCTTGACATCGCGTGCCAACATGCCCAGCAAAGTGCTTTTGCCAACCCCGCTACCAGCAAAAATACCGACCCGCTGGCCGCGCCCGAGAGGCAACAATCCATCAATCGCACGCACCCCGGTTTCCAGCAGGGTATCGATGCGGGGCCGGGTCAGTGGATTGAGCGGCGGGGCATGCAAACGCCGGGTGCTGCTGGCGACAATCGGAGCGCCACCATCAAGCGGCTGTCCAAAGGCATCAATCACGCGCCCCAACAAGGCATCACCCACCATCACGCGCGGCAAGCTCCCCAGCGCCAGCACTTCACTGCCACTGCCAATGCCGCGTGCTTCGCCATACGGCATCAAAATGACACGGCCCGGCTTCATGCCTACAACTTCAGCCTGCAGTTTGGGGTAAGGCCCGTTTGGCGTAATTTCGCAAACTTCACCAATCATGGCATCCGGCCCGATTGCTTCAATACTTTGCCCCGAAATACCGGTAACCCGGCCCAGGCGGCGGGTTAATTCGGCCTGGCGCGTCGCCTCCAGGTAGCCCGACCAGGCAACTGGCACGGCTGGCCGGGAGGCTGGCGGATTGGGCGCAGTAAGCGGAGTCACAATGCGGCCCCCGGATATTCTTCACCGCGCCGGACTTGCAGCAAAGAATCGCGCAAGCGCTGCAACTGGGTTTCCAGGCGCGCATCCAGTGTGCCGACCGTGCTTTCCAGCAAACACCCGCCCAGTTTGATGCTGGCGTCCGGACGCAATTGGGTTTGTTCCGGGTTCAGGCCGAGTTCTGCCATCGATTGCGCCACCCAGGCCAGATCTTGCGGGTGCAAATGCAAGGCCAGAGGTTCATGCTGACGAAATTCGCTCAACAACTGCTGCACTGTGGACAAAA
>JBDLSU010000874.1:0-3431 GCA_039799405.1 Pseudomonadota bacterium
GTTACTGATGCCCTGCCCCAGCGGCCCGGTGGTGGTTTCCACGCCCGGGGTGATATGGACTTCGGGGTGACCGGGGGTTTTGGAATGCATCTGGCGGAAGGCCTTGATGTCATCCATGCTCAGGTCGTAGCCGGACAAATGCAACAGCGCGTAATGCAACATCGAACCGTGTCCGTTTGATACAACAAAGCGGTCGCGGTTGATCCAGTGCGGATGGGACGGATTGTGCTGATAATGGCCGCCCCAGAGTGCGACAGCAATTTCAGCCATGCCCATGGGCATGCCGGGGTGGCCGGAATTGGCTTGTTGAACCGCATCCATTGCCAACGCACGGATTGCATTGGCCATTTTGTTTGTTGGCAGAGAAGAAATCATCTTTATCCCAAGAGTGGTAAAGGAGTGGTAAAGTTGTGCGACAACCCGGCTATAATCGACGCAGGTAAGTTACCAATCAACTGCGAACAGACTACAAACAAACTGCAAATAAATTGTGTTCAAACCAGCAAAACAGATGCTGTAAATAAACGCCCCGGATCGTCAAATCGGAGTATTTTACCAGAGAGTGCAGCAAAGCTTCAGATTTGCACGCACCATTTCATCAAACCCTGCACCATCAAGGAACCATCATGCCGCGTTTTTTCTGCCCTCAAACCCTGGAAGTCGGTGCCACCATCGAGCTGCCGGAGAAAGTTGCGCACCATGTGCAGGTATTGCGGCTGGGCGTCGATACCACCATCACGCTGTTTAATGGCGAAGGCGGCGAATACAGTGCGCGTTTGCTCTCGCTGGGAAAAAAACGGGCGCAGGCCGAAATCAAAATCCACCACCCGGTCGAAATTGAATTGCCATGGGCACTAACGCTGGCACAAGCCCTGCCAGAAGGCAGCAAAATGGACTGGATTGTGGAAAAAGCGGTGGAACTGGGGGCGTTCGGCGTACAAGCCCTGAGCAGCCAGCGCAGCGTGGTGCGCCTGAGTGACGAGCGGGCGCAAAAAAAGCGCGAACATTGGCAAAACATTGTGGAAGCCAGCTCAGAGCAATGTGGCCGCAACCGCCTGATGCGTCTGCCGGAACCGCGCAGCTTTCACGACTGGATCAGTCAGCAGGATTTGCACCGCCGCATCATGTTGAGTCCGCGCGCCATGCACAGCTTGTCAGACTGGGCGCGCCATCACCCGCCACAGGCCCTGACTGTGGTGATCGGCCCCGAAGGCGGCTTTACCGAAACGGAGGAAAACAATGCGCTGCAGCATGGGGCGCTGATGCTCTCGCTGGGGCCACGCGTATTGCGCACCGAAACCGGCGGCATGGCGGCACTGACTGTGCTGAACGCGATCTGGGGCGGCATCTGATACAGAGCAAAACGCCCGTCTTTGCCCACGCCTGCTGCTTGCCACTGGTTAATTTCATTTCCGCCTTGCATCCGGGCCAACAAGCACTACACTGAGAAACAACATGATTTTTATCATGTTGTCTTGCGCTTGTTTGTTATTGGAGGGAGAAAAAATGTTTGCTTTGCAGCATTGGTTAAATCGTATTCAACGATCCAACCCGAAATCACCACCCAGTGTGCCACCGACGATTCCACCGATCATCATGCCGCGTATCGAAACGCCACACGCACCGCCAATTGACCCGCGCATCAGCCCCATGCGCCCTCCCGTCACCCCACCGCACGCGCCGGCACAAAGGGCGCTCCTGGCCTGATGGCGCACCTGATCAGCGTGGGCGAACTTGCCCACGCACTCATTCAGCACAAACTCACAGTGGCTTCATCAAGGTTGTCAGGCGATCCGGCACGCCAGAAATTGCTTCCAGATGCGGATAGCGCAAACCGCCGTGGTAATCGAGCTTGACGGTATGGTAACGGTCCTCGGTTCTGAGCAATAATTCGATCGGATCGGTGCTGGTTTTTGCTGCCACTACGGCGCGCTTCAACAGGTCAAACTTATAGCTGCGACCATTGACTGCGACCAGTGTGGTATTACCCGCGATACCAGCCTGAAACGCCGGGCCACCCCAGACCACGTTGTTGATCTGATCGTTTTTACCCACCGTGAAGCCCAGCGAAAAACGGAAGTCACCATCCCTGCGCTCACCAGCAGGGGGTTCGGCAAAATCATTGGGCTTGTCGGTGTACACCAGTTTCCAACCGCTGCGCTCAAAGCCATCGAGCAAATGCCCGGTTTGATTGCTATCGAGCCGGGTATTCAAAAAACCGGCCCAATCATGGGCAACCACATTATTCAGGGCTTTGACGATATCGGCAAAGGTATACGGCACCGGTTGCATATGGCTACCAGGCACCGAGAAAAAGCTCTGGGCAAATTGATCAAGCGATTTTTTATCCCCAGTCAATTCGCGGATCTTGCTATCAACATCCAGCCACAGCAAAGCACCTTCCGGATAATAATCGGCCGAGCGTTGCCAGTCACGCCAGTCACCGCCACGACGGTGGTTGTAAATCGGCTCATTGGTGGTATCGCGCAAATTCCGCCAGGCCCGCCCGGCACGCTGACTGAGTAGTGCCGCCATCAGCGCCCAGTTTTCCCGTGCTTGCTCTTGTGTCAGAAAATTGGCACGCGCTGACAAAACCACGGTCCAGTAGGTGGTTTGCCCTTCATACAACCAGAGCAAGCTGTTTTGCATCGGCACATTGTAGTGCGGTGTCAACAAATCCAGCGGACGGCGGAATTTGCCATTCCAGGCATGCACGTATTCATGCGGAATCACGGTACGCATGGAGGCAGTGGTTTTCCACGAAGTCAGCAATTCCGGCCGCACGCCGATTTCGGTGGATTGCCCATGTTCCAGGCCAATCTGACTGAAGTAATTGCTCATTGCCACCAAAAAATCATAATGCTGGTAGTGCGGCGCACCAAACACTGAATACGCTTGTTGCACCAGTTGCCGGTGGGCTGCCAACTGCTCGGGTTCCAGTGCCAGGCTTTCGGGATGATCGGCAAACAGGTTCAAGGTGACCGGAATATTGTTACGATTATCCAGTTGCACTTTTTTACTGTATTTACCGGCATAGACTGGCGAATCGAGTAACTGGGTCAAATTTGATGATTTGAAACGCACCAGATTGCCCTCGCGCTGGGCCACTTGCAAAGCGCTGGCCAGATCCCATTCGGGCGGCAAGTTCAAATTGGCCTGCACCGTGACATCATCGCTTTTCATGCCGGCCGGATACAGGGCAACCGTATTCCATTGCAAGCCCAACATATCCTGAGTGAAAACCACACGCCCGCCGCTACCGCCAGGGATGCCGAGCGGGCTCAGAAACTGGTAACGTGCGTCAAGCCGGGACACCCCTTTGGGAATATCGAGTTTGAACGCATACATATTGGTCGGGTCGCGCAACCACGGCAACGCCTTGCCATTGGCAGAAAATTGCAAACCCGCCAGCTCCCCGATTGGCCCGGTCG
>JBDLSU010000875.1:0-3809 GCA_039799405.1 Pseudomonadota bacterium
TGGCCGCCTCGCACGCCGTGGGCACCAATGCGGTGGTGGAAGAAGAAGTGGCGTTTTATCTGGCCGAACTACTGCTGGAACGCTACCCGGCGTTGTTGCAGGCGCGTTATAGCTTGTCAGCCGACAAAATGGCGCAAATGGATGGCGTGGGTCTGGTGGAAGCGGTGGCCGAGCGCCGCGCCTATCGCCTCAAGGGCGGGGTGCTGGATCTGGAAAAAGCCGCCAGCACCTTGCTGCTGGACTACCGTAGCGGCAGCATGGGCCGCATCAGCCTGGAAACCCCGGCCACCCGCGCCGTGATGCTGGCACGTGATGCCGAAATCGCACTCAAGCGCGAACAAGCACGCGCCGCCGCAGAAAAAGCGCGACTGGAAAAAGCCGCCAATGGCCGGCGGGACAGCCAAAGCGTGGAAGAATAAACCGGCGCAAAGCCGGGCAGGTACAAGCCAGGCCAGCAGGCAAATAAAATCATCGGCCTTTCGTGGGTCGATTTTTTTGCGCTAAAATTGACGCCACCATTCTTTCAAGCCGGGATCACCATGCGCGCCCTTCGAACTCCATTCCGCTTCAACCCCGCCCGTTATGGGCCAGAACGCCTGCAAAAAATGCAGCAGGGCGGGCGCATGCTGCTGGAAGCGCAGCGCGCTTTGGCGCAACGCGGGCAAACCGTGCTGTCCAAAGTTGGGCCGAAGGATGGCAAATTCTCGCTGTGGGATCATTACCCGGCCGATGAAGTGTCTGACCGCGAGCGCGGTTTTCACTATTATTACCACTCGCACCGCATCACCGCCCAGGAGCACGGCCATTTTCACCTGTACGCCATGTTGCACGCCGACGGTAGCGCCCCCACGCCGGACAATCCCCTGGCCGAGGGCGAAGGCCCTTCGCACCTGCTTGCGATAGCAGTTGACCCGCAAGGCTTGCCGACCCGCATTTTCAGCGCCAACCAGTGGGTCACCCAGGGCCACTGGCTCCCCGCCGAAACCCTGTTGCCGCGTCTGGAAAACTTTGGCATCGACAACGCGCGCCACTGGGCACAAGTAACGCGCTGGCTGAGTGGTTTCGTCCAGCTATTCTGGCCGCAAATAGAAACCCTGCTCAAAGCGCGCGATGTGCAAGTGGCTGAGTGGCGCGGCGATACAGACTGGGAAAAGTTCTGGAATGATCAGAGCGTGGAAATCCTCAATTACATTCCACTCGATCTGGAGCGTCAGCTCGCGCTGGTGCAAGGGGGCGAGTAATGCTGCTCGCCATCCATCATGCGGCGATCATCTGTTCTGATTACGCCGTCTCGAAACGCTTTTACACCGAAACCCTGGGCTTGCCCATCATCGCCGAAAATTATCGGGCCGCGCGCCATTCCTGGAAGCTCGATCTGGCCTTGCCGGGCGGTGGACAACTGGAATTATTCTCCTTCCCGTCACCGCCGCCGCGCCCATCCACCCCGGAAGCCTGCGGCTTGCGCCATCTGGCGTTTCTGGTGCAGGATGTGGAAGCTTGTAAGGCGCAACTGGAAGCCAAGGGCCTGGCAGTGGAAGCGGTGCGGGTGGATGAATTTACCGGGCGCAAATTTACCTTTTTTGCTGACCCGGATGGCTTGCCGCTGGAGTTGTATCAGGCGGGGGTATGATCAGCGTTGAACATATTGAAAGAATGTTGCTGGATATTTTGAATTGCTGCTGGTTTGGACGGTTTTATCATTGCGTGCCATTTTTTAATTGACTATAGTTACGCCAATTAATACCGTTTTCAAGGCTGCTATTATGAATACTTTGCCCACTACCAATGAGCTGTCCAATGATTTTGTCGATGCACACGACAAATGGATGCATGCACAAATTGAGCAAGCCCTGTTTGAAGCCGATGACCCCAATACGGTATGGCTCAGCAATGAAGAAGTCAAGGCGCGTAGTGCAGCACGACGCGCGCAATTGTGTGAACGGGCAAACATCCACCATGATTTGCTACGGTAAAGCTTGAGTTGTGAAGCGCGGTATTGGTTTCGGGCATAATGGCTGTTATTTGCTGAATGAGTTACCATGCCAACCAGTCAAACTCCAGCCATCCCTGCACGCCAAACACATCATGCCGATGTTTTAATCGTCACCGTCACCCAAACCGAAGGGCAGGCGGTAATCGATGCCTTCCTGGCCGCCACCGGTCAAAAATCAATTCCCCTGTTAATTGGTGAACGCACTTACCGCGATTTAGGCACGGTCGGTGGTGCCCGTGTCTGGATGGCGATTTCGGAAATGGGTAGCGGTGGCCTGGGCGGCTCGCAAGAAACTGTGCGCCTGGCCATCGCTGCCTTGCAGCCTGCCAGCGTGATCATGGTGGGCATTGCCTTTGGCGTGGACAAGAAAAAACAAACCATGGGCCAGGTCTTGGTTGCGCAGCAATTGCTGCCGTATGAACTGCAGCGCGTGGGTAGCAAAGATTCGCCGTTGCCCCGAGGTGACAAGGCGCACGCCTCGCCCCGCTTGATTGAATGGTTGACCCAGGCCAATCTGGATTGGCATGATGCGGCGGGTAAAGCCAAGTTTGGCTTGATTCTGGCAGGGGCCAAGTTGATTGATAACCAGGTATTTCGGGACCAGGTGATTGCGCTGGCATCGGAAGCGATAGGCGGCGAAATGGAGGGCGAGGGCTTGTATGTGGCCTGCCACAATGCCAAGACCGATTGGGTTTTGGTCAAGGCCATTTGTGATTGGGCCGATGGCAACAAGGGGCGCAATAAAGACGCCAACCAAAAACTGGCGGCCAGCAATGCGGCGCGGTTTGTGGTGCATGCTTTGCAAAGTGTTCCTCTGGTGAATGGTGGGTATCCCCCAATTGTGCCAACATCCAATTCAAGTAAATTTCCATCGATAGCGCCAGCGGCATTATCCTTGCCCAAGGCCGTTAGCCCGCAGGAGCAATTATCATCGTTGCTTGCCTGGTGTGATCGCGGCGAAATTTTACTGAAGTTGGAAGAATTTTTGCGCAACGATAACGCGCAGCCCATCCACTTGCTATGCTTTTCTGACCATGTGCGCAATCAGCCGGGTAAGTTGCTGGCGCGGGTTGCAACCGAGTTGCAAGAGAAGCTTCCTGACATCCGCTTGAAAGTGATTGATACCAAATATTGTTATGGTTTCGAGACTTCCAATGGTTTATCTGGCCTTGAAAGATTCGGCAAAACCATGTTGGAAGCATGTGCTATAAAAAATGAAGCGGCTTTGCTTGCGCAGATGCAGTCAGGACAAACCGATGCGCTGATACTGTGGCACACCGATGAATGCACTCACTGGAGTAGTAAGAAAATTGAATTGCTACTGGAGACCGCACGGCGCTGGTTAGGTAAATTGGCGGCGTCTGGTGAGGTAGGTGTGCCGTTAAAGCCAGTCATACTGGTGTTAATTTTGCGCTATGACGATGTGGTGCCCAGCCTGCCAGACAAGCTGTTACGTCGCCCGGATGTGAAGAAGAAAATGCAAATGGCGTATAGCAAGGCATGTACAGCACCGGATAGCCTGGCCCACCTTGCGTTGCACGAATTGTTGATCTTGCCGGACTATTCGCGCGAAGACTACCGCAGGTGGTTGAATCTGGATAAAGTGCGCGCCTTTCTCGGTGGTTCGCTGGCCAAATTTGAAGATGAAGAATTAATTGCCCGGCATTTCCCCAAGGGCACCATTCGTTATACCGAACTGTTGAAATTTCTTGAGCAACATCAATTTGGGAGTCACATATGACACACCAGCAGCCACACCACCTGCCACTGGCTTCGGGGGATGAGCGCGCCGACATTTATGAAGCCGGGCCACATT
>JBDLSU010000876.1:0-4256 GCA_039799405.1 Pseudomonadota bacterium
ATCTGACCAATGAAAAACTGACCTATTACGGTCAAAATCAGGATCAACCGCGCGCGTTTTACTCCAACGGTCGTCAATTCTATTTGACCCTGCGCGGCAAGCTGTAAGGTTGTACCCGGTGTGCCTGCGGCAAGGGTGGATACACCGGTTTGTTTTACTCCAGGTGTGAACTATTTGGGCGAGCTTTTTTTGAGGCTCGCCCTTTTTTGTGGGCCGATTCATGCCACCTGGAACGCCGTGCCCCTGCGTTATTTGGTCAGATCAGCCGCGCTGATGAAAGAATCGGCGTAAAACTCGTCTGCCGGCAACTGGCATTGCGTCACAAAATCACGTTTGGCTGAATCCACCACCACCGGCGCGCCACAGGCATACACCTGGTATTGCGCCAGAGTCGGGTAATCCTGCATCACCGCCTGATGCACAAAGCCGGTGCGGCCTTGCCAGCCGTCTTGCGGCAGCGCGTCAGAAATCACCGGAGTGTAGCGCAAATTGGGTAGCTCCCTGGCCCATTGCTGGCACAGGTCATTCATGTACAAATCCTGCGGTCGCCGCCCGCCCCAGTACAAATGCACCAGGCGGGGCGATTGCAGATGTTGCAAATGCTCGACCAGCGCCTTGATCGGTGCAAAGCCAGTGCCGGAGGCCAGCAATATCATCGGCTTGTCGCTGTCTTCACGCAAGAAAAAGCTGCCCAGCGGGCCTTCAAAGCGTAAGATGTCGCGCTCTTTCAAGGCACCAAACACATGATCGGTAAAAATGCCACCCGGCATGTGGCGAATATGCAGGGTTAATAACTGATCCAGATGCGGCGCATTAGCCATGCTGTAGCTGCGTCGCACCCCGTCTTTCAACATGAACTCGATATATTGCCCGGCTTTGTATTGCAAGCGTTCATTGGCGGGCAGTTGCAATGAAAGCACCACCACGTCGGCTGCCACTTTCTCGATTTTGGCAACGCGCGAAGGCATTTTGCGTACCGGGAATTCGCCCACACCCAATACTTCGCGCGCTTCAATCACCACGTCGCTGTGCGGGGTAGCGCAGCAAAACAGCGCATGGCCTTTCGATTCTTCTTCCGCGCTCAAGGCTTTCTCCTGATGGCTGGCGTGGCTCAGGCTACCATCAAGCAGTTTGCCCTTGCAGGAGCCGCAAGCGCCATTTTTACAACCATAGGGCAGGCCGACGCCCTGGCGCATGGCGGCATTGAGGATGGTTTCATCGGATTCGCAACTAAATTGTCGCCCACTGGGCTGAACGGTGATTTGGAATGTCATACAATCTGGGTCATGAAAAATAAATCGACTAATAAAAAGCCGCGCCTGTTAATTATCGGCTGCGGCGATGTGGGCATGCGTTTGCTGCCATTGCTTAACGCTCGGTTCCGGGTATTTGCCGTGGCACGCTTTTCCCGGCCGGAGGAAGCGGCGCAAGTCCGGCTGGCGGGGGCGATTCCACTGAAGGCTGATCTGGATCAGCCTGCCAGTTTGCGCCGCCTGGCTGGCCTGGCAAACATCATCATCCATCTGGCACCACCACCCGGCAGCGGCGCACTGGATCAGCGCACCCGAAATTTGCTGGCTATTTTACCTCATCAGGCGCGTTTGGTTTATGTCAGCACCACTGGCGTATATGGTGACTGTGCCGGTAGCCTGGTGGCCGAGACCCGCGTCGTTGCCCCCACCAATGCGCGCGCCCGGCGCCGTGTTGATGCCGAACAGGTGCTGCGTGCCTGGGCGGTGCGCAGCGATTCACGCTTGTCGATTTTGCGCGTGCCCGGCATTTATGCCGACAACCGCCTGCCCATCGAACGCCTGCACAAGCAAACCCCGGCCTTTATTGAAGCCGACGACGTTTGGACCAATCATATCCATGCCGACGATCTGGCGCGCATTATCGTGCAAACCATTTTTCTGGGCAAAGCCAACCGGGTGGTGCATGCGGTGGACGACAGCCAACTGCGCATGGCCGATTATTTTGATCTGGTGGCAGACCATTTCAAACTGCCGCGCCCACCGCGCTTGCCGCATGCCGAAGTCAAGCAAGCGGTGACGCCCATGCTGTGGTCTTTCATGGGGGAATCCCGCCGCCTGCAAAACCAGCGCCTGAAACATGAGTTGCGCATGCGCTTGCGTTACCCCACCGTACAAAGTGCGCTGGCAGCAATGCTTTGACGCACTTGTTACACAATTTACCCGCATTTTTGCGGCTTTGGTGCGACCAAGTATAAGCCGCTGACTGGCTGCGGCCGTTAATACAGCGGGGAGAGCGCGCTGGTGCTGGCGCCTTGGAGAACGTGGCGCATTGGTGGCCACAGCATAGCTTTCCGGCCTCAAGCAGGTCGATCAAGTGAAGGGAAGAATTAGCCTGGAATGCCCCCTTTGCTTGCGGCATCAAGCCTGCGGTTTTTATCCTAGACTTGATTTGTAGCCCGGCAGAAATACTTTGAAGGAGTAGCATCATGAACACTTGTAGCCATGCACCGACCAAAGAAGAAATTCGCCGCTATATGCAGCAACGTCAGGCGCAACGCCTGCCACCACCGGATATGGCCCAGATCCGGCGCGAACTGGGGTGGGAACTTAACCCATCCGCACCGCGCACCAACAACAAGCGGCAGGCCGCCTGAGGGCCGTACAGGTGTTATAAATCAACAAATGGTTTGCCGTCGCGCGTGTTGCCGGGGGCCTTGCTTTTCAGGTCATACACATTGCCTTGCGTGCCTTCCGGCGGCGCGATGATTTGCCAGGCGGTGCTGCTGTCGAGTACCGGATCGAGCGGTACCGCGCGCAGGTATTTTTTTTCCACCAGTTCTTCCAGCGAATCCGGGTAGCGCCCGGTGTCACCGTAAAATTTATCAATGGTCTCGCGCGTAATGCGCAAATTATCGGCCAGGATGGTTTCCTTGGCGGTATCCACACTCTGAAAATAGCGCGGCAAGGCCAGGCTGGCCAAGAGCGCAATAATGGTTAGCACCACCAATAATTCGATCAGGGTAAAACCGTGGCGCAGGCGGCTGCCCGGGCGGCTGAGGTGCCTGGCTTGGCGGGTTTTAAGGAAATTCGGTCGTAAAGTTTGCATGGCTTACCATTTTTTGTAAGGAACGCCGTTCAAGCCAACTTTGGGCGAGAGCGAATACACATCATAGACATCATCACCATCCTGCGGATCGCTCGCTTCGCTGGCATAACTGCGTTTGCCCCAGCTTGCGCCGGGATCATCCGGTTTGTCAGAAAATGGATCGGGCGGAATACGGCGCAGGAAAAAGATTTTATTTTTCTTGGGGTCGCGCTGATTGGGTACGCCCTCGACCAGAATTTCCAGGTTTTTGGGATAGCCATTGGTGCCCAGTGCCTTGGGGATGCGGCCATCGTCGGAGGCGCGCTTGTATTCGTCGATGCCATTGCGAATTTCCCGCAAGGCGCGGCGCAAATCGGTTTCCTTGGTGCGCTGCACCGAAATTTGCGCGGTCGGCACCACCAGTGCCGCCAGCAAGCCCAATATGGCCAGCGTGACCAATAACTCGATCAGGGTAAACCCGGCTGGCCTGCTTGCATGCATCATCAAATCCTTATTGCGCCACGGTGACGTTATGCGGTGGTGGCAACTGCACCGCAATCGCACGGCCACCAGTGGCAATCGGGCTGGCGGTCAGCACCTGGATCGGCGTGCCATTGCTCGGAGCCAGGGTACGGAAGGTGATCGACACCACATCGGCAGGCGTGCTGGCACCAATCGGGCCGGTACGGGTGCCACTGATCAAAATCTGCCCGTTCGGATCGATCCGGCTGGTGAAGTTGGTGGCTACCCCGCCTTGTTTCAAAAAGCTGCCTTCGGTAATGCCGACGACCTGCAATACCTTGTTGTCAAAGCCGACCGCGATCGGCAGGCTACTGATGGCTTGATCCGATGCCATGGTCAGTTGCACAAGGAAGGTATCGCCCACCGCCACCCGGTTTTGCCCTTGCCAGCGTAACTGGTTGCTGCGGTTGCCGTCAATCGCCGAGCCACTGACCGGCGTTTCGACTGCCCCGGTGCCGGGTTTGATATTCGGGTCAACCGGTGCCGGGTTATTTACCCCGCCATTGATGGCGTTGCCAATATTGCCGATGACATTGCCATTGCCACCGATTGGATTATTGCCTATGCCACCCGGATTGTTGAGGTTGGGCACATTGCCGCTGCCCGGCAAGTTGGGTGAAGGCACCCCGGCGGTGGCGGGGGGGCGCGCAGTAAACGAGGCATTGCCCTCAGGACGC
>JBDLSU010000877.1:0-2798 GCA_039799405.1 Pseudomonadota bacterium
AGATTGGAAAAAAATTAGGGAAATGATGTTCAATGAGGCTTGAAAAACGCATCAGAAAACCTGAATTTTGTTAAAAATAACTGATCCGTCGAGTTGGGCGGGCAAAACTTACACCTTGCCGGGAAAATTCGATTGTACCGTAGCCGCAAGCCACAACAAGTTGGTGGTGTGGCAAATACGGTGCACTATGGTGCCAGGGCGACACCTTTGCATTGGGCAAATACGCGCTGACCCGGTGCCAGGCCCAGCGTGTGGCTGGATTTGGCGCTGATGCGTGCCAGCATTTGGCTCTCGGGCTGGCGTGGATTGTGTAGCAGCAGCAAGACAGAACCGGGCTGGTCGGCATCCATTTGGACGATTTCAATCGGTAAACGGTTCAAAATGCTGCTTTCCTGGGTGCTATCGCGACTGATGCTGACATCTTTGGCGCGAATCCGGATTTTCACGCGCTGGCCCGGTGCCAGCGGGCCATGAACCATTTGCAGTGGGCCGAAATCACTTTCCAGATGCAGTAAATGATATGCCGCCTCGTGCGCCAGCACGGTGGCGCTGACCAGACTTTCGGCATGGTCAAGATGGGCCAGCGGCAAGTCGAAGCGAGTCAGTATGGCAGGCAAGGCACCCTGCGCCAGCATCTTGCCTTGATCCAGCAAAATAATGTCGTCGGCCAATTGCATTACTTCATCCAGCGCATGGGTAATGTACAACACCGGCAATCGGGTTTGCTGCTGTATCTGCTTTAGAAATGGCACGATGGTTTGTTTGCTGGCGCTATCCAGGCTGGCCAGTGCTTCGTCCATCAACAGTAATTGCGGCGCAGTCAGCAGGGCGCGTGCAATAGCGACCTTTTGCCGCTCACCACCGGACAATTGCGCTACCTGGCGTGCTAACAGATGGCTGATGCCAAGCCGGGCTGCCATTTCCTCTGGGTTGCTGCAGCGCTGGGCTGACGGGGTACGCCGCCAGCCATATTCCAGATTGCCCAATACCGATAAATGGGCCAGCAAGCTTGCTTCCTGAAACACATAGCCGAGCGGGCGTTGATGGGTCGGCCAACTGTGCCTGGCATCTTGCCAGCATTGCGTGCCTACTTGCAAGCTTCCGCGACATTGTGGTTCCAGTCCGGCAAGCGCGCGCAAAACACTGGTTTTTCCCGCACCCGATGGCCCGAACAGCGCACAAATACGGCCTGGTTCCAGCGTAAAGGCAAGATCCAGATCAAAGTTCTGGCGCGGCAAATAAAATTTCGCTTCGATCAGCGTCATGGCTGCGGCTCGCTACGTTTGATCCATTGCAGCAGGCACAAAACCGCAAACGAAAACAGCACCAATCCAGCGGCCAACTGGTGGGCCTGGGTAAATTCCAGTGCCTCGACATGGTTGTAGAGTGCAATCGATGCTACCTGGGTGCGTCCTGGAATGTTGCCGCCTATCATTAGCACGATTCCAAACTCGCCAATGGTATGGGCAAACCCCATAATCGCGGCGCTCAGTAAATCGCGCCGCACCAGCGGCAAGGCCACGCTGAAAAAACGGTCCAGCGGCCCGGCGCGCAAGGTGGCGGCGACTTCAAAAGGACGCTGGCCCAATGCGGCAAAAGCGTTTTGCACCGGTTGCACCACAAAGGGTAGTGAATACACAATCGAACCGAGCAGTAAGCCGCCAAAACCAAAAGCCAGCGAGCCGCCGCCTAACCAGCCAGTCAAGCGCCCGAGCCAGCCTTGTGGACCCATTGCCAGTAGCAGGTAAAAACCCAGTACGGTCGAGGGCAGCACCAGCGGCAATGCCACCAGTGCATTGACGGGGATTTTGAGCCAACTGCGGCTGTGCGTCAGCCACCAGGCCAGCGGGGTACCGATCAGCAATAGCAGCACGGTACTGGCGCTGGCCAGTTGCAATGTTAATTTGATGGGGGCAAACCATTCCATGGGGCTGGTAAATAAAAGGGATTAATGTGATTCTGGCAAAAGGTAACCTGCCTCAAGGATGATTGAACGCGCCGCTTGGCTCTGTAAAAATTGCCAGAATTGAACACTGGCCGCCTGGATGTCTGGTGCGGCCTTATTTTTCAGTCGTACCATTTGTTGTTGCAAGGGCGTATGCCAGTACGCCGGTACCAGCCAATACGAGCCATCCTTGCGATGTTTGATTTGCGCCAGTGAGACAAAGCCCAGTTCGGCATTGCCACTTTCGACAAACTGCAGGGCCTGACTGACATTTTCGCCATAAACCAGGCGCGCTTGCAAGGCATCCCACAACTGCAATCGTTGTAGTACTTGTTGTGCCGCCATGCCATAGGGTGCCAGTTTTGGGGACGCCAGCGCCAGATGAGCAAATTTGCCACTGGCAAGCACAGCACCTTGTGTATCGACCCGGTTTTTATCGTTGCTCCATAACACCAGTTGTCCCAATGCGTAGGTAACGCGGCTATTATCGTAAGCCGCGCCGCTCCTGACCAGTTGTTCGGCTATGGCGCTATCGGCGGACAGCACCAGATCAAACGGTGCGCCTTGTTGAACCTGGGTGTAGAGTTTGCCGCTGGCACCGTAGCTGGGCATGATGCGGTGCGGCGATTGGGCATGAAAACGCTCAATCAAGCGCTTCATGGTGCTGCTGAAATTCGCCGCCACCGCCACATGCAGCTCTGCTGCCTGGGCTAAAGTGCACAGGCAGAGCAAAGTCAATAACAAGAAGTGGTGTCGCATGGCAGGCAATCAGTTGAACCGGATCAGGTTGGAATGGGTGGTTTGATTGTATTGCATCGCTCTGCCAAATCCGGGCAAACACCGGCTGGCGCGA
>JBDLSU010000878.1:0-2531 GCA_039799405.1 Pseudomonadota bacterium
TCAGTCTTTCCCGCCTGGCGTATTGGCCAGCTTGCACCAGGACGACCGCGACAAATTACCGCGTATGTCCAAGCGCGAACTGGATGTGTTAAATCAGGTGTTTGTGGTGCCAGTGCGCCCGAACGAAGCGATTTCGGAAGCGTTGCATTTGTCCACTGGCCGCGTGAAAAACATTTTGACCGACTTGTTCCGCAAATTTGAAGTCAACACCCGCCACGAATTGTCGCTGGAAGCCCGCCGCCGCGGTTACCACCCGGAACAACGCACCCCGGTAATCGCACCGCGTACCCGCTTGTCGCCCTTGATTGTAAGCCCACCAGCACCGGCCAAGGCTACTCCTCCGGCACCACCAGAGGAAGCAGACGACGATAACTGGCACGATACACCGTAATTGCAGTCGTAATTGCAGCATCGACTGCAAGCCCGGATAAGCTGCAGCATTACTCGAACTGGCATTGCATTTCAATATGCGCAATGCCAGCTTCTTCAAACTCCTGCCCCACCTGTTCAAAACCAAAACGCGCATAGAATGATGCAGCCTGGATTTGGGCATTTAACACCACCCGTTTTTCTCCGCGTTGCCGTGCTTTTTCCATCAAGGCTTGCAAAATCGCGCCACCAATGCCACTGCCCCGCAAGTTTTTACGAACGGCCATACGGCCGATATGGCCATCCGGCAGCAATCGACCAGTGGCTTGCGGCACCCCTTGCTGGTCATAAGCAATGGCATGCAGGCACAAGGGATCCATTTCATCGAGTTCGATCTCGGCTGGCACTTGTTGTTCAACCACAAATACTTCAAAACGGATGGTTTTGGCGTCCTGGTGCAAGCTGTTCCAGTCACCCATTATCAGTTCAAATTTGGCTTGTGTCATGGTGGGATTTTTTCAAACGATTGGATAATTTGCCGCCATTGATCCGGAATGGCGACGCCTTTGCCGATGCGGGTATCGGTGTACACATAGGTCAGTTCGCCACTGACCAGAAGCTGTTGCCCCAGATAGATTTCTTGCACAAAGCGCAGCGACGAACGCCCCAGTTGTGCGCAACGAAAGCCGATGTCGATTTCATCATCAAAGCGGGCCGATGCCAGATAATCCACGCTGGATTTGCGTACAAACAACACCCGTTGCGCTTCATGTTGCGCCATTGCATTCGGCAAACCCAGTGTGCGGCAATATTCGGTGAAAGCGACATGAATATAGGCCGGGTAATGCGCGTTAAACACCACGCCCACCGGATCAGTTTCGGCCCAGCGCACCCGCAGCCGGTGGAAAAACGCAAAATCGCTATAGGCCATGGCACCGGGTCCGCTTAGTTATCACCCGGCTTATTATCTGATTTGCCAGCAAACGGGCTTTCCGCCACGGTTGCTGTATCCGGGTTGGCTGCACCCGATACCGGGGCGGCAGTTACACCCAATTTGGCGCGCAACATTTCGCTGATTTGCGGCGTGGCGCGATATGGGTCGTCGGGATTGCTGGCACTGACAATTTCGCGCATGCGCACTGCCACGTTATCAAGCGCATGCGGATGCGAATAAATGTAAAACTGGCCGTTTTTGATCGCTTCAAACGTCATGTTGGCAACGTCACTGGCGCTGACCTTGCCGGAACTGACCGCTTTTTCCACCAGCGACAATGCCACTTTCTGGCTGGTGGTGGCTTTATCGGCAGGCAAATCGCTGGGCCGGTTGCGGCCTGACTGGGTGATTCCGGTAGGCACAAAATACGGGCATAGTACCGAGGCCATGACCGGGGCATTGACCAGTTGCAAATCGTGATACAGCGATTCCGACAGCGATACCACCGCATGTTTGGAGACGTTGTAGATACCCATCGCCGGGGCATTGAGCAAACCGGCCATCGAGGCGGTATTGACGATGTGGCCTTCATATTCCGGATCGGTCTTGGCACAGGCCAGCATCAGTGGCGTAAAAATACGCACGCCATGGATCACGCCCCATAAATTCACGCCCAACACCCATTCCCAATCGGCAATGCTGTTTTCCCAGATCAATCCACCGGAGCCAACGCCAGCATTATTGAACAGCAAATGCACCGCACCAAAGTGCTGCATGGCGCAATCGGCCAATGCCTGCACCTGACTGGCGTCACGCACATCACACTGTTGCGCCACCACTTGCGCGCCCAGCCCGGCCAATTCGGCCCGGGTTTGCTCCAGCGCTTCGGCTTGCACATCGGCCAGCACCAGTTTCATGCCGGATTTGGCTGCGCAAATGGCAAATTCACGACCCAGGCCGCTGGCGGCACCGGTGATGACGGCAACGCGATTTTCCAAAATTTTCATGCTGTCCCTTTTTAATCTGTCTTGTGTTTATTGCGTTGGGTTTATTGAATCAACTGCGCCACATCGGCCAGCGCTTGCAGGCGATAACCGATGCGCGGGAAATGCACCTGCACCGTACCGGCGCGCTCGTCCTGACGCAGGAGCGTCAGGCGATTGGCGGCGACACACTGTAATTCGCCCTGTACCGGATCGAGCCCATAGTCGTTGGGGGTGATCACGAC
>JBDLSU010000879.1:0-3715 GCA_039799405.1 Pseudomonadota bacterium
GGGAACGGGCAGGGATGGCGCATAATCAGGAAATCCGGCTTGCAACGATGGCGTCACTGTTCTACCATGCCATGCAGTGCTTCAGGCACCCGGCGCACATATCATCAGGGGGGTAAGATGTACGAATGGCTACAGCGTTTATTTTCCGGCGACAAAGCAGCAGCGGCAGAACCACCCAATGCCCCGCCCAAAGCGACACCGAAGAGCGCACCGGGGGCCGCCGCACCTGAAGCCAGTGCGCCGCCAACCAGCCCGGCCAAGTCCAGCATGCCAGCATCTGACGGCGCGCGCGCGGCACCGGTTGCAGGCAAAACCAGCAGCGCAGGCGAAGCCTGGGGTGCCACCTGGGAACAGCGCAACGATGCCAATGCCAATTTCAACGATTGGTTGTTTGAATTAAATAGTGATTCCGAATTTAGTACCACGCCAGTGGAAGATGAAATTCTGGAATCTCTGGCCAATATCGTTACCTCCAAACAATCCGGTGCCAATCTGGTGAAGCGTATGCCGGGTCTGGTGCCGCAGTTATTGCAAAGCTTGCGCACCGAAAATTTTTCCGGGGCTGAACTGTCCAAAAAAATCGCTCATGATCCGGTGCTGGTGGCAGCGGTGATCCGGATCGCCAACAGTTCTGCCAACAGCTTGTCCAAAACCATTACCAGTATCGAACATGCGGTGTTGATTTTAGGGCAAGCTGGTTTGCGCCAGTTGATTACCGGGGTGGCATTTCGTCCGATTATTGATCTCAATTCCGGTCGCTTTACCAAAAACGTGGCACCCCGCATCTGGCAACAGTCGGAGCGCTGCGCACTGGCCTGCCGCATTTTGGCCGAACCGCGTGGCCTGGAGCCGTTTGAAGCGTTTTTGGCCGGGCTGATTCAACATGTGGGTCTGGTGGTGTGTTTGCGCATCATGGATCAACATGCCGCTAATGCCAAACAGCCGATTGGCTCACCAGCATTTTGTTCGGCCTTGTTGAAGCAGGCGCGGGTCTTGTCCTGCAGCATCGGGCGCGAATGGAATTTTCCGGAAAGCGTCAGCAAAGCGATTGAAGAGCAGGGCTCGGTGTTTAATACCGCCGCCATGACACCGCTGGCGAAAGTCTTGTCGTTGGCCGATTATGTTTGCAAATTGAGAATGTTGGTTGACAACGACAGGCTGACCGAGGGTGATAGCCGCATCTTCAAAGGCTTGCCGCCTCAAGCGCTGGAGTGCTATCAGACCTTGGCCGAATTTGTCGATTACGACCCGTTGACTGATGGCAAACCTGCCTGAATCTGGCCAAGCAGGGCGCTGCCGGGTCGGGAAATGTGTACCGATTCTGGCATCGACCTGGCACTGACCCTGCACCCATCCTCCTTCAAACCTCCTTCAATCCTTCTTCAATCCTTCATCGATCCGGCAACAATCGGGTTCATCACGCCAATGTGCGTTTGATCCCGCAAAATGACCAGTTCGTCGCAATCTCCTCGCAGCTTGCTCTTGCCTTGAGTAAAGTACACACATCGCAGCACACTTTACCTCAACCCAACCGCAAGGAGCACTATCATGAACATCGCAAAAAACATGGAAGCCATCTTCGTTACCGTGGCATTGTTTGGTTTGACCGCAGCCTGGGTCGCCCCCTCCGACGAACACGCTGACGTACAAATCAGTGGCAATGTCGTGGCCCAGGTAGCCGCACCAGCTCCGGCCCCGGCCAGTCACAGCGGAGTCTGAAGATGGTGGATTTTGCCGGGGACAGTACGAGGCATCAAGCAACAACCTGATCCTGAAAACCATGGCGTAACAACTGGAGTGACACATGTTTGCTTTTTTATTCTGGATACTGTTGTTGATTTTGTGCTGGCCCCTGGCTTTACTGGCTGTATTGTTGTACCCGATTGTCTGGTTGTTATGTTTGCCGTTCCGTATGCTCGGGATTGTGGTGGACGGGGTGTTTGAAACTATCCGCGCCATCATTATGTTGCCAGCCAGAATATTGCGTGGCAAATTTTGAATCCGGCCCGAATGCTTGCTGGCAGACAAGCTTCCCGCCAAAGCTGACATTGCTGTCTATTCGCCTTGCCACAAAGCATGATTCTTTGCCAGTATCAACGCTTGTGGATAATTTGCGCCAGATTTGAGACTGTCAGGATGACATTTTCAGCGCGAATGTCGTGAGTGGTTTGTAATGGCGAATTTATATGGTATTAATGTCTGTTCTGCTATTTTTGTAACCTGGCTTGAGAACAGACATCATGATTGAACCACTTCAACATTTGCCACATCCGGCATCTGGCACAGCAGAGTTGGCGCAACGGTTTACCGATCTTGCCCCGGCTCTGACCGCACGCCAGGCCTTAATCGAAAGTCAGCGCTGCTTGTACTGCTACGACGCACCGTGCACCCGCGCTTGTCCCACCGAAATCCCCATCGCCAGCTTTATCAGCAATCTTGCGCACGACAATATCAATGGCGCAGCGCACAGTATTTTGTCGCACAATATTCTGGGTGCCAGTTGCGCCCGGGTCTGCCCGACCGAAATTTTGTGCGAACAAGCTTGCGTGCGCAATCACGACGCCGAACAACAGGCAGTGCGCATCGGCTTGCTGCAACGCTTCGCGCTGGATCACATGAATTTCCCCTCCCATCCGTTTCAGCGCGCTGCCAGTACTGGCAAACGCATTGCGGTAGTCGGGGCCGGGCCAGCCGGGCTGGCCTGCGCGCATCGCTTGGCCGTACTGGGGCATGATGTGGTGATTTTTGAAGCTGAGGCCAAATCCGGTGGCTTGAATGAATACGGCATTGCCAAATACAAATTGCCCGGTGATAGCGCGCAGCAGGAAGTGGCATTTTTATTGGAAGTGGGCGGCATCGAAGTGCGCCACGGCCAGGTGCTGGGGCAAAATCTGAGTCTGGCGCAATTGCATCAGGACTACGACGCGGTATTTCTGGGCCTGGGTCTGGCCGCCAGCCGTCAACTGGGCTTGAGTGGTGAACAGGCGCCGGGTTTGATGGCCGCCACCGATTACATTGCCGCCTTGCGCCAGGCAGAAGACCTGGGCAGCATGCCAGTGGCAGCGCGCTGTATCGTGATCGGTGCAGGCAATACCGCGATTGATATGGCGGTGCAAATGCAAAAGCTCGGCGCGCAGGATGTGAATATTGTGTATCGCCGTGGTCTGGAACAAATGTCCGCCACCTTGCATGAACAAGACATCGCGCGCGCGCACCAGGTGCGTCTGCACGAATGGGCGCAACCACAGCAAGTACTGCTGGATGATGCAGGCCGGGTCTGTGGCATGCGCTTTGAGCGTACTGCCATGCTTGATGGCAAATTGAGCGGTACTGGCCAAACTTTTGAGATGGCCGCCGATGCCATTTTCAAAGCAGTCGGCCAGGTGTTCTCAAATGCTGATCCACTGGTGCAGCAAGCGCAGCAAGGTAGCGACAAAATCAACATTGATGCGCGTTTCCGCACCCAACTGCCAGGCGTCTACGCTGGTGGCGATTGCGTAGCAGCGGGTGTCGATTTGACCGTGCACGCAGTTCAGCACGGCAAACTGGCGGCACAGGCGATTCATGAAGATATCATGCAGCAAAACATGCAGCAAAACATGCAGCAAAGCATGCAGGAAGGAGCGCACCATGGCTGATTTAAGCATCAATTTTGCCGGTATCAAATCCCCCAATCCCTTTTGGCTGGCCTCGGCCCCGCCAACCGACAAAGCCT
>JBDLSU010000880.1:0-4142 GCA_039799405.1 Pseudomonadota bacterium
CTTTGTGGCCAAGGAATCGGCTACCAGCCCCAATCTGGCCGTCGCCTATAAGGTACCGGCGGTGAATCATGCCGATTATTACGCGCTGGACGTATTGCAAAGCGTGATGGCGGGCGGCAAAACCTCGCGCTTGTACAAAGCTTTGGTCGAAAAGCAATTGGCGACTGAAGTGAGCGCCGAGAGCATTGATGGCTTTGATCCCGGTTTGTTGTACTTGACCGCGGTTGCCGCGCCCAAGGTGTCGGCGGCTGATCTGGAAAAAGCCTTGCTGGTGGAAGTAGACAAGCTGGTCAAGGATGGTATCAGCGATGAAGAGCTGCAAAAAGTGAAAAATCAAAAAGTGGTGGGGTTGTACCGCGCATTTGAAACCATTAATGGTACGGCTCAGGCTTTGGGGTATAGCGAAGTTTTCTATGGTGATTATAAAAAAGCCTTTGACGCACCTGCTGCGTATCAGAAACTGAAAACGGCTGACATCCAGGCAGTGGCTGCCAAGTATTTGAAAAAGTCGCAGCGCACCATCGGTGTGTTGGCGGCCAAGGAGGAATAACATGGTGCAAAGCATGAAAAAAGTGTTGGTTCTGGGCGCTTTGGCCCTGGCCATGGTGCAAAGTGCGGTTGCGGCCAATGGCGAATTCCGCCTGCCGCAATTTGAAACCGCCAAATTGCCCAATGGTTTGACCGTGTATTTGATGGAGCGCCACAATTCGCCCTTGATTACGGTGGCAGCGGTAGTTAAGAGCGGGGCTGTCAACGACGCCAAACAAGCTGGTCTGGCGCATTTGACCAATGACGCCATCCGTTTGGGCAGCGCCCAATTTAACAAGCAAAAAGTCGATCAAACTTTCGACTTCAAGGGAGCTGTGCTGGATAATTTCAGTGGCCTGGAACAAGGTGTGCTGTATGCCGATTTTGCACGCGATGATGCCGCCAGCCTGCTGCCGATTTTTGCCGATATTGTGCAAAAACCCGCTTTTGATGCCGCTGAATTTGACAAATTGCGCGCGCGCAAAGTGGCAGAATTAAAGCGCGCCAAGGAGAGCCCGCGCAATGTGACGACTGCCTATTACAACGGCATGTTGTACGGCACCAAGCCGTATGGCAATCCTTCCAATGGTACCGAATTGAGTGTTGCTGCGTTGAATGTGGCCGATGTGCAACAATTCCATCAGCGCTACTATCGTCCGGATAATGCCGCTTTGGTGGTGGTGGGTGATTTCAAAGCCAGTGCCATGCGCGAGCAAATTTCGGCCTTGTTTGGCGGCTGGCAAGGCAAGGGCGATAAATTGCCTGCTGCTGCCGGGCTGGGCCAGGTGCAAGCCGATGCGGCCCGGGTTTGGCTGGTCAATAAGGCCGATGCGCGCGAAACCACTTTTCTGATCGGCGGCAAAGGAATCGCCCGTAATGACCCCGACTACGTGCCCTTGCAAGTGCTCAATACCATTCTGGGTGGTCGCTTCACTTCCTGGCTGAACGACGAATTGCGCGTCAATTCTGGTCTGACCTATGGTGCGCGCAGCAGCTTTAATACCCTGTCGCAAACCGGTTCGTTTGCCATTTCCAGCTTTACCGCCACCGAAACGACTGCTCCGGCACTGGAACTGGCGCTCAAGACCTATAACCGTTTGTGGGACAAGGGCGTGGATGCGGCAACGCTGGAATCGGCCAAAGCCTATGTCAAGGGCCAGTATCCGCCGCGTTTTGAAACCAATCAACAATTGGCTTTGCTGATGGGTGACATGTTTGTGTCGCAAGTCGGGCGTGAGCAAATCGACAATTTTACCAAAGATGTCGATAGCGTGACCCCGGCCAAAGCCAAACAATTGATCGACAAGCATTTTCCGCGCAAGAATTTGCAAATGTTGTTGATTGGCAAGGCGGAAGCGATCCGGCCGATTGCTGCCAAATATGGTACGGTTACCGAGATTGATATTACTGCTGACGGCTTTCTTCCGAAATAAGGCAAAATAGTTTGATAAGCGGCCCACTTGTTGGGCCGTTTTACTATAATCAATGTTTCGCCCGTGCTCTGTGGATTATGATGAAACCGGTTTTGCTTGAGCGCTTCAATCGCACCATTCGGCATCTTGAATCCGAACCCTGCCGTAATTGTGGCACCCACTACAATGGCAAATTTTGCCCGGAATGCGGCCAGGAGGCCGACACCGGTGCGCCGACTGCGGTGGGTTTCATCTACGAGTTTTTGACGCGCAATGTGCTGGAAAAAGGCAAGTTGCCGCGCACGCTGTGGCATTTGTTGCGCTATCCGGGTGGCTTGACGGTGGATTTTCTGGAAGGGCGGCGCGCCCGCTATATCCGGCCGGTGCGGTTGTATCTGATTCTTTCAATTCTGTACTTTTTATTGCTGCCGCTGCAAACCAACAAACTGGTCAACAGCATTCCGAATAGCCCCGCCCGGGCGGCCCTGAACCAGGACGCGGCCAATGCTGCAGCGAATACAAAAGCTGCCGGGATTCAATCCGCATCGGCTACTTCGACTCCTTCGGCAACTTCGACCACTTCGACCACTTCGACCACCAGCCAGCGCAAGGTGCAGGCATCGGTCAGTGGCGCGGCCAGTACCGGCCAGCAAGATGGTGTGGATGAGATGGATGCCTCAGTCAATGATCTGGATTTCGACCGGGTGCTGGAGAAGGTGAAATTCAAAGGCCCGATGTCGGATGAGGCGATTCGGCGCGAGATCAAAAAGCGCTATGAGCACTTTCAGGGGCTGACCCAGCAAGAGCAGGCGGCAGAAGTGATGCACGGGGTGATCAATCAAGCGCCCAAGGCCATGTTTTTTCTGGTGCCGGTATTTGCCCTGTTGTTGAAAATGTTATTTGTTTTCAGGGGCATTCCTTATGGTGCGCATTTGCTGTTTTCGGTGCATTACCACGCTTTCATTTTCCTGATTTCGCTGGTGATGCTGTTACCTATGCCTGTTTCCGTGCTTAATTTTGGCATTTTCGCGATCTGTCTGTATTTACCACTCGCCCTGCGCAGCACCTACGCTTGTAGTTGGCTGGGTGCGCTGGCGCGCTGCTTTTTGATCAGCATCTTGTATTCGGTGGCGGTGGCGTTGGCGCTGATCGGAACACTGATTATGGCGGTGGTCGGCTAAGTTGCCTGGCTTGTCTTGTCTTGTCTTGGCTTTGCGCTTGTTGTTGCCAGGGCAATTGCCGGGTGTTGCGTAAGCTACCCGGTTTGCCACCTGTTGATGCCTGCGGCAATGGCGGACGCTGGTTCGATGACTGCCAGCCCGCCGATGCTTGTTGGGCCGGGGTTTAGTTGGCGACCAGCGAGGAAGCAACCGATTGCACCGCCTCTTTCAATTTGGTTCGGGCCAAGGTGGTGCATTGTTCTGCTGTGGCACCGACTTGCGAACCAAATGCTACCGAAGTTTTTTTCGGGTCATACACGAAGGTTTTGCCAGTGAGTGGAACCATCATGGCGCGTGCCACGATGACGCAGGTTTTGTTGGCGTCAAACCCGCCATTGACTTCACTGATATAACCCCATTTTTTCACCGGATAGATTTTGGCAACCTTGGCGGGCAAGGCTTCTTGCCATAGTGCGGCGGCGGCGGCGGGTGTCATCAGGGTTTCTGGGGAATTGTCTTTGGTGGCAAATTTGACATCGGCAGCGGTGGCGGCGGAAGAGATCAGGCAGGCGAGCGCCAAAGCGGAAAGTTGTTTCATGGAAGTTCCTTGAAGTGAAATGAAGCGTTATCGGGCAAAAAGGCACAATCTGGCCTATTGTAAAGGATTATGTCGGCGGCTTTGACAGCGTGGATGTGGAATCTTTTGGATTGGTGTGAAATTCTGAGTTGGCGTTGCCCGTTTGCATGCCTGCCAGAGGCGTCGGCGCATCAGCTTGTGCTTTGCCTGCAGCGGTGGCGGCCAGGTTGGTGGTTTCAATGCCTTGGCCTTGTATTTGCCACCATGCTGGCAGCAAGGAGCGCACTTGCGCCCGGGTGAAACGATCATCGATCAAATACAGTGTGCCCCGATCCTCGGGGGTGCGGATTACCCGCCCGGCCGCTTGCACCACTTTTTGCATGCCCGGGTATAAATACGCGTAGTTATAGCCTTGCCCGAAACGATTTTGCATGCGCTGCTTGAGTATTTCATTGACCGGATTGT
>JBDLSU010000881.1:0-2792 GCA_039799405.1 Pseudomonadota bacterium
GTTTTGCCCCTGCACTACTTGCGCTACCGATTGCAGCAACGCATCAGCGCAACTGGCACCACTGGCGTTACCCAGATTCATATCCGGCAACTTGCCATCAAAAAAGCGTGGCACCCTGGAGGCAATCGAGTGGGCATCCCATAACACCACCAGCGGGTGCAATTGCAACATACGCTCAAGTTCGAGCTGCAATTTTTGATGATACGGCTGCCAGTAGCGCGCCAGCCGTTCCTTGATTTCCATTTCATCCGGTGCCAGCCCCTCCAGATACAAGGGTGCCTTGGCAAAGGTATCAAGCGGACACAAGCCGGTAGTATCCTGGCCGGGATAGAGGTTGGTGTCATCCGGTGGCCGGTTCAAATCCACCACATAGCGCGACCAGCGCGCCGACAAGGTGGAGACCCCCATACCGTGTAAAAAATCATACAGCCGGGGCAGATGCCAGTCCGTATCCGGCTTTTTGAGCGCACATGCCTGCATGCGCGCTGCAATATGGTCGGGAATATCGGTGCCAGCGTGTGGCATCGACACCAGTACCGGCAGATTGCCGGCATGAAAATCAAAATCGGGCATATCGCCTCCTCGCGTCCTGACCCTGTTACCTTGCACCGACCTGATCAGCCATAAATTGGCGCAAACAAGGGCTGACAATTGGCGCTGAGTTCACCCGCCAGCACCATTTGTTTGGCCGCCTCAATATCGGGCGCAAAGAAACGGTCTGCATCGAAAAACGCTACTTTATCACGCAACTGACGATGTACGTGTTCCAGATAGGTCGAGGTTTTGAGCGGACGATGAAAATCAATCCCTTGCGCTCCGGCCAGCAATTCAATGCCCAAAATAGTGGCCGTATTGTGCGCCATATCGTTCAGACGACGCGCCGCAAAGGTCGCCATACTGACATGATCTTCCTGATTGGCCGAAGTCGGCAAGCTGTCAACACTGGCCGGGTGGGCCAGCGATTTGTTTTCCGAGGCCAGCGCCGCAGCCGTAACATGGGCGATCATGAAGCCGGAATTAACACCCGGATCACGAATCAAAAACGGTGGCAGGCCGGACAAGGTGGCGTCGATCAACAGCGCAATGCGGCGCTCGGACAAGGCACCGATTTCGGCAATCGCCAGCGCCAGCGTGTCGGCCGCAAATGCCACCGGTTCCGCGTGGAAGTTACCGCCCGAGAGCACCATACCGGCACCTTCGCTGGAGAAAATCAAAGGGTTATCAGTTACTGCATTGGCTTCGATCAGCAGGGTATGGGCGGCGTTGCTGATAATATCGAGACAAGCACCCATCACCTGCGGCTGGCAGCGCAGGCTATACGGGTCTTGCACCCGCTCATCGTGTTCCAGATGCGACTGGCGAATCGCGCTGTGTTCCAGCAACTGGCGATAAATTCGCGCTGCTGCAATTTGCCCCGGTTGGCCGCGCACCATATGGATGCGCTCATCAAACGGTGCATCGCTACCCTTGGCGGCATCAACGCTGATGGCCCCGGTCATGATGCCCGCTTCCAGCAAGCGCTCGGCCATAAACAGGCCGTGCAGCGCCAGACCAGTCGAAACCTGGGTGCCGTTGATCAGGGCCAGTCCTTCTTTGGCGGCCAGCACCACCGGTTGAATTTTGGCTTGTTGCAAGGCGTCGCTGGCGGGCATCAACTTGCCGTTGACGCGCACATCGCCCACGCCCAATAGCGCCAGCGTCATGTGCGACAACGGTGCCAGATCGCCGGATGCACCGACCGAACCCTTGGCCGGAATCGCTGGCATGATGCCTGCATTCAACAAGGCGATCAGGGTATCGATTACCAGCGGGCGCACCCCGGAATAACCACGCGCCAGGCTGGCGACTTTCATGACCATGATCAGGCGTACCACATCATCGCTGATCAAGTCACCCGTACCGACCGAATGCGACAAAATCAGGTTACGCTGCAATTGTTCCAGCTTGTCATCAGGAATCCGGGTCTTGGCCAACAAACCAAAGCCGGTGTTAATGCCATAGGCGGCATCGCCCTTGGCTACGATTTGTTCTACGGCGGCAGCAGAAGCCTTGATCACCGGATAAGCGGTCGCGTCCAGGCTAAATTGCTGCGGGGCGCGCCAGATTTTGCGCAGGTCGGCCAAACTGATTTGGCCCGGTTGCAGGGTATGCGTCATGTTGGTTTCTTTCGTTTTGGATGCGGAAATGCTTTGTTCGGTTTGAATTTGGCTGGTGCGCCAAATCGTGTCATTCATCAATCATCGGCAAATTCAAGCCATTGCGCTTGGCGCAGGCCACCGCGCTTTCATAGCCTGCATCAGCATGGCGCATCACGCCCGAGCCGCAGTCATTTACCAGCACCCGGCCCAGGCGCTTGGCGGCAGCGTCAGACCCATCGGCCACAATCACCACGCCGGAATGCTGGGAATAGCCCATCCCGACACCGCCACCATGGTGCAAAGACACCCAGGTTGCGCCACCAGCGGTATTGAGCATGGCGTTAAGCAAAGGCCAGTCCGACACCGCATCGGTGCCATCTTTCATGCTTTCGGTTTCACGGTTCGGGCTGGCGACCGAACCGGTATCGAGATGATCACGCCCGATCACGATTGGCGCTTTCAATTCACCGCTCTTAACCATCTGGTTAAAAGCTAATCCAGCCAAATGGCGTTCTCCCAAGCCCAACCAGCAGATCCGCGCGGGCAAACCCTGAAAGGCAATCCGCTCCCTTGCCATATCTAACCAGTGATGCACTTTTTTATTATGCGGGAATAATTCCTTGATTTTCGCATCGGTTTTATAAATATCTTCCG
>JBDLSU010000882.1:0-3201 GCA_039799405.1 Pseudomonadota bacterium
CATTCCTTATTGATGGTCGCCAGCAAAAGTTCCAACTTCAAGCCCCGATTCGCACTTTGAATCGTATGCGCTTCATCCACCACCACCAAGCTCAACGGGCGGCCCATCTTTTTTTCCAAGCCTTGGCGGATCATCAAATCGAGCTTCTCCGGCGTCGTCACCAATACCCGGAATTGATACGCCTTATCGGTCTGTTGCAGCAAACTCATTTCGATACTATCGACTTCCAGCGCTGGACTGACCTGTTCAACGATAATCGGCGTGCTAAGGGCGGAAAAATCTCGGCGCAGTTGGCGTGTCACTTGATTGACCAGGGCCTTGGTCGGCGCAAGATAGGCAACCCAACCATCCTCCGCATCAAACTGGTTTAATGCCTGAAGAATACGGAACTGGGCAATCAATGTTTTGCCGCTCGACGTGGGCAGACTAACCACCACCGCACGCCGACTGGAGCCGAGCAATCCTTTTTCGGCCAGTGATCGCCGCTGTGGCGGCAACATATCAAACAATGCGCGATCACCCCGGCCCCTATCGACCAGGGCACGGACAAACTGCGTCACTCGCGAATTAACCGCTCTCGTGACAGTCCAAATCGAATTTTCCACCATTTGCGCCGATGCCGCCGCCAACAGACGCGTCAATGGCTCCAACTCCAACATTGGCGTCACATCACAGACCGCCAGCACCCGGTCAAAATGGGTGTCAAGCAATTGGCGCACCTGATAATTGCCATCCACCACCCCATCGGTGATAAACAATGCAAAAATCTCCGCCGCTTTTGCCAGATGATACAAGCCGATCAATTCCAACGCGGCGTGCTTGGCATGGGCAGGATCAATCTCACCCAGGTACTTTGCCTCAAACTCGCTTTGCGCGTCGCGCAACCGTGCTACACTGGCAAGAACGCAGTCCCTATCCTCCCAGCCCTTTTTGCGGAAAAGGCGGAGCCACACGTCGATAATGCCCGCCCAAGTCCGCTCGCCCCAATTTTTCGATTCCAGCGGCAGCTGCCATGCCTGTTGCCGCAACAGGCGGGCCGCATCCGAACCCTTATCGCCCAATACGGCCAACGCTGACATGCGCAGCAAAGCGATTGCGTTACTTATTGGATTGTCATTTTGTGGCAGTACGCGCAACAAGCGGAAAGCATCGGCGGCGCATTCCCGCATCAGCTTCAGTTTGTCGTCATCCTCTTCAAAGCGCTCCAAAATCAGATCAAGGGCGGCCAGTTCCAACATGACGGCGACATCACGCAGCGGCGCAATATCAAACGTGGCATCAGATGAGGCATCAAACGTGGCATTAGGCGTGGCATTAAGAGGGTCGCCAGTGTGCAATAATTGTTGATGTATTTGAATCCGATCAGCCGTTTTTAGCGCAGTGACGCTGCGCTCTGCCACACTATCCAAAATCCAATGGTTCATGACACACCTCCGTGCGCCACGGCAAACGCAGGGAGATCCGCAATGTCAAACGGCAGGTGCAGCGCAATCAATTCACAGCGTGTTGGCTGCGCGAGTTTGGTGTCAAGCGTTTTCGCCCGGTTTTCCAAGTCCTTACGATTGGGGGACGTATCCCGAATCAGAATGCCAAACAGCGCAACGCACTTGTTGCCGGAATTAAAATACAATTTGGCCGCGTCATCATAGGCTGCCTGCCAGGCCGTGTTCTTCACACGCGCATGCAACCAAAAAAGAAGCTGACCTATTTTTTCCAGATTATTGCCCAGTTCATCAATCTGATGAATAAGACCACCACGCCCGGACATAACTTGTGGCGGGTTTTGATCCTCACCGGAAGTTTTTACCTCGCCAATCATCAGGCGAAAACCAGCTTCGCAAGGTAAAAAGCCAACCATGTCAGCACCCGGTAAGCTGCCCTTTGCGTTGCGTTTATCGCGTTCCATATTCCAGGGAAATTGCACCTGATGACAGCGGATCAGCCACGCCTCAGCCAACGCCTCGCCCGCAGCCCAATCACGCTCCTCACACGATTGGGCGTTTAATACTGCCGCAAGGCTTGCGCTGCCCATGCCTGTGAGCGCCAAGCCTTGCAAATGCTGTTGAAATTCATCACGGCCTGGTATGTCATGCAAACGCGTCGCCATCTCGGTTTGCAGAAATGCAGATAGGTCTTCCCCTGGCGTCAGGCTGATGCCGCGCCAAGTGACGCAGGTAAATGCGCCTTCATATTGGATTTCCGCAAACGATAATGTCATGTTGGGCCGCCTATGCCTATGTTAACGCATCATGCGTTGTGCCGACATTTCGTTGCCTGTTGGGAAGATAGGGCATTTTGTTTTGACTACTACGCTATTGTGGGAACTCGGATGGATAAACAGTTGCGACACAAAAAGTAGTATTCAAAGGCCGCTTAATGAAAAAAACAATCATCGATCCATGAATCAACTTCTCTGATAGAACGAATTATAAGGTTTAACGCCTGTTTAACGCCTGTTTAACGCTTCATTTCAGTAATTTTGTTGCCGCATTGCTGCCATGTCCCCTTTTATGTGCTGATAGCGCAATTCCATGCCTGGCCGCAGACCCATGCCAATCAAGTGGGTACCTCATCGATGCTGCGTGGCTGAACGCGCGGTTGTACGTTCATCGCATGCCGGAAAGCGGTCGCCACCTCGTAGGCCGTTATCCGCACGCGCATGATCGATCCCGGCGGTCGATGCGCCGGGATGCAATGCCATGGATTGAACCAGAGCACGTCGTCGCCGAAAACGCGGCGGGCGGCACTGTAGGCATCTTGTTGCTGAAAGGTGATCCTGGCGATTGCCTGATGCGGCGAGTTGTGCTCTGGCCAGACGATCGACGCTTCCTCGACGGGCATGCTTTCCAGATCGGTACACAACTGCGCTCGTAGTTCGTATTCCGCGCCCTGCTTCTTAAAAAATTCGCTCACTTGATCACGCACGACGGATGGCGAATGGTCGGGGGCGGTCATAGGATTGTCCGGTCAACGCCCGCACCGCCCTGGACAGGGGCGCTGCACTTATCTTGGCGACATGGTCGCCAAAGCGCAGGGCTGCCATACTGTGAAATGTTTCGCCCAAAATGTGATGATGCGCGATACCAGTATGGTTTCAATAACCCCGGCCCCGATCCACTGCGGCTGGGATCACGCCGCCAGCACGCCAGGCGGCAATATTACCCGCCACAATTTGCGCTGCGCTCTCCAGATCGGTCGGGC
>JBDLSU010000883.1:0-3576 GCA_039799405.1 Pseudomonadota bacterium
CATAAGGGCCGGGGTAGCTGTCGAGCAGGATATTGTCGTCGATGTCAAGTTCCAGACTATGGCCGGACAGGCGGATTTGATTCATCAGGGTATTGATGACTTCCTGGCTGGTTTGCTGCAGGTCAAAAAGGCGGCGCTGGGCGCTGGCGCGATCCATCGCCACCTGCTTGAAGCTGTTCACCAGTTCCGATGCACTGCGCAAGCCGCGCATGATGACGGCCGAGGCTTCCTTGGCATCGGCAATAAAGGTGCGCAACTGGCTCAGTTGCAAGGTCTGGCGGTCGAGCAAAAAGTCCAGATCATCGGTTTTTTCCTGCAAGGCCGAAGCCATCATCAGGCTATTGCCAATCGGGGTATTGAGTTCATGCGCCACGCCTGCCACCAGCGAGCCAAGCGCCACCAGTTTTTCCTGCTCCACCAGTTGCACCTGGGTTTGCTGCAATTGCTGGTAGGCACTGGCATTACCAAGCGCAATCGCGCCATAGGCGCACAGGGTGCGAAAGATCAGGCATTCGCGCTCGCCATAGGCTTGCGCCTGCAAGGACTGGATCGTCATCGCGCCCAGTACCCGCTCGCCAATCATCAGTGGCGCGAACAGGCCGCTGGCACTGGGCACGGTACCGGGGGCCAGGTCAAGCCGGGTATGGCCGAGCAGTGCGGTGAAGTCGCACAGAATTTCGCAGCGTTCGCGCACGCAGCGCGCCACCGTGGCATTCGGTGCCGACAAGGGCAAGGGTGCTACTTCAAACGGCTGGTCGTTTTCCACGCCGAACGCCAGTGACAGGGTTTGCCCGCCCGGATCAAGCAAAAAGATGGCAAAGCCACTGACATCGAGCAGACTATGTACGTGGCGATTGAGCGCGGCCAGCACCGCTTCGGAATTGAGTTGCGCGGTAATTTCCTGGCCGATGGCCCCCAGATGTTCCAGCGTGACACTATTTTGATGCAACACCTGTACCCGCTGCGCTTCTGACAAGGCCAGTTGCCGGTGCTGTTCGCGCTCGGCCTGGGCTCGTTCGGTACGATGGCGCACCTGCATCGCTACCGCCCGGTTGGTCGCTTGCAGGCTATGAATTTTCTCGCGCGAGGCAATTGCCTGCAGCGAAATCGCATATGCCTGGGTAAAGTTGCGCTGCGCGGCGTACTGGCGCGCAATCGCATCGAGCAATTCGGCCGGCACGGTGTAGCCATTGATGGTGTGCGACACCCTGAGCGCTTGCTCCAGGTAGTACAACACCGGGTTGCCATCGGCAGCGCTGACCGGTTGATCCCATGGCAGCTCGGGATAACATTCATAGATAAAGGCAAACACGCGCAGCACGGCAATTTCACGCGCTGCATCATGTTGTTGCTGTGTCATCAACAAAGCCGCGTGCGCTTGTTGCAGCGCAGCGTCGCTTTGCCCGAGCCGGGCCAGCGCATGGGCTTTGCCACGCAAGGCGTCGATTTGCAAATCGGTCTGGCGCAAGGCGTGGGCGCGCCCATCGAGCAATTCAAATTGTTCCAGTGCATAGGGATAGTCACCCAGATCGAGCGCCAGATCAGCAATGTAGGACAGTGCAATCGCATAGGCGCGCGAATCGGGCATCGGTGCCATGATGGCCAGCGTTTCCAGCAATAATTCTTGCGCTGCCACCAAGCGGCCCAGGCGGCGCATGGTTTCGGCGGTTTGCATCAGCGCCACCCCGATCGAGCTTTGCCAACCGGTTTCACGCGCCAGATCGAGGCCGCGCTGCATCCATTCCATCGAGGTATGGTGGTCATTCAAACCGGCAAAGGCATCCCCGGCATTGAGGCAGGCGAAGATGGCGCGGCGGATTTGGCCGCTCTTCAGGGCCGCTTCCCAGGTACGGGTAAACCAGGTGGCGGCGGTACCAAAATCACTGAGCAAGGTGGCATGCAAGCCAAAATAGTCGCAGATGCGGCAATAGGCAGCGGTGCGCTCTTCGGCCAGTCCGGCCTGAAAACGCTGGCTCCAGCGCTGCCCGGCCCCCTTGGCGTCGTGCAGGCATTCAAAAAACGCCAGCGTGGCTTCAATTACATCCAGCCGCACCATGTCACCGCCCTGGCGCGCGCAGGCAGCGGCGCGGCTCAGGGCCTGTTCGTTTTGCTCGATCTGGCCCCGGTCATGCGCAATATTGGCCAGCGCCCAATGGCTATCGGCCTGGCCGGAAAAATCGTCGATGGCAACAAAATGCAGCAAGGCCGCTTGCGCCATCTGGTTAGCGGCATCCATTTCCACGCACAGCCACTTGGCTTCGGCACATACCAGCAGCAAGCGCGCTACAATCGCCCGGGTCGGGTCATCCAGGGTCGCGTCCTGATCCAGAAACTGCTGCGCCTCATCGGCCAGCGCCAGCGCACGCCGGGTATTGCGCTGACGCAAATGCCAGGCCAGAGCTACCAGCAAGGGCAAGCGGCTGATGCCACTATGCGTCGTCAATTGCTCTTCCAGTTGCGCTACTTCGTCATCGTTGGCAAATAATTCCATGCAATCGGGTCCTTCCAGGTGCTTGGGGATGCTCACAGCGCTTGCTCCGGTGCAAGCAGAGGCAGATCCAGAATAAAAGTGGTGCCCCGGCCCAGTTGGCTGTCACACTGCATTTGTCCATTCAACAAGGAATGAACGATGGTATGGCTGATACTCAAACCCAGGCCGGAGCCGCCCTGCCCCATTTTGGTGGTAAAAAACGGCTCAAAAATACGGCGCTGGTTTTGTTCTGAAATGCCGACCCCGTCATCCTGGAAACGGATGCTGACCCGGTTGGGCAGCAGCAGTTGCGCCGTCACCGCCATATGCCCGCCGCTGCGCCCTTCAAAAGCGTGCAGCAGCGCATTATTGATCAGATTGGTAATGACCTGACCATAGGGGCCGGGAAAGCTGGTCATTTGCACCCCGGCCGGAATATCCTGGCTGATGGTATGACCGGCAATTTTGATTTGATTGGTCATGGTGGCGATGATTTCATGGGTGGTCTGGGCCAGATCAAACACCCGGCGCTGGGCCGTGGTGCGATCCACCGCCACCTGCTTGAAACTGCTGACCAGATCAGCCGCACTGGTCAGGCCGCGCATGATCACGGCCGAGGCTTCTTCGGCGTCTTCAATAAAGCCGACCAGATCGGAGCGTTGCAAACTTGGCCCCTGCAAGCGCGCGCGCATGGCGTTGGTGCGGTCTTGCCAGGCACTGGCGATCATCAGGCAATTGCCGATCGGGGTATTGAGTTCATGCGCCACCCCGGCCACCAGGGAACCCAGCGCCGCCAGTTTTTCTTGCACCATCATATGCTGCTGTGCTTCCTGCAATTGCTGGTAGGCATTGGCATTGTCGAGCGCAATTGCGCCATACGCGCACAGGGTGCGAAACACCAGCCGTTCGCGCTCGCCAAAGGCATGACGCCGCATCGATTGCACGCTCATCACGCCCAGCAGGCGATCACCGACGATCAAGGGCGAAAACAGCGCGCTCAGGGTTTTCAGGGTGCCCGGGATCAGGGTGCCGGATTCTTGCTCGGGATCAAAATCGCGTTCGATTTCGCGCCGCTCGCGCAGGCAGCGGATTGAGTCGGCATTCAT
>JBDLSU010000884.1:0-5254 GCA_039799405.1 Pseudomonadota bacterium
CCTGCACGACGGCGTAAAAACCGTGTCACAACAATACAAAGGGCAGGTTTTCAACAACGAGTCCCACGGCGCGTTCTGTGACCATTGCGCGGATGGCTTTGTGCTGGCGGATGAGGCAGAAGAAGCGCGCTGGCTGGCGTTTCGTGACCAGGTAGATGCCCAGCAGGTGGCGGAACTGACCCGCATCCGCAAGAAACTCAAGCTCACCCAAATGCAGGCAGCGCAACTGGCCGGGGGTGGAAAAAACGCATTTTCGCGCTATGAGCGCGGTCAGGCCAAGCCCGTGGCCGCTGTAATCAACCTGTTCCGCTTGCTGGATCGTCACCCGGAATTGTTGGATGAGTTGGAACCGGTTTGAATGGTTAATGCCAAGCAGGGGGAGTCACTGCCGTGTGGTTTGAAATGACATCTTTGAGTCTGCACATTCAAGCCTGCACCACCGCCGCACTACTGGCCCCCGGTTGCCGCGTCGGGTGGTCGTGAATTTCATCATATTCCTGCCCGGTAGCGATGTACTGCCGGGTATAAATACGCCCAACCTGACGGCTTTTATCAAACCAGGCCAGCGAATTGTCGGCGTCGTCCAGCAAATCATAAATACAGGCCAGGTTGTAGGCCCCAAAACCGGGGCACAGTTTTTCGGCGCGTTCGGATAATTCTCGCGCTTCATTCAGCAACTGGGGTAAGGGCTGTTGCGACGACGCTGGTTGCCCACTGCCAGCCGCGCCATCATCCATATGCGGATATTGCTTGAGCAGGGTGCGCGCCAAATTCGCCAGCGTACCAGCCAGATCCGGCTTGATAGCCAGCGCGGCGCGGTATTTTTCGCTGGCCAGTTGCCAGTTTTGGCTGGCCGCATCGATATCGCTATCGGCCAGCGCATCGGCTGCACTGGAAAGTGCTACGCCCCAGTTATTTAGCGCTTCATGCATGCCGGGTTTGATGCTTAACGCCAGCTCAAATTGTGCATACGCCAGTTGCCAGCATCGGCGTGCCAGTGGCAGGTTGATTTCGGCCAGCGCATCGGCTTCGCTGTTAAAGCACACCCCCAGATTATTGGCCGCTTCAAACATATCGGCCTTCAGCGTCAGTGCTGCGCCAAACTTGTCGCGCGCTTGCTGCCAGTTGTTGCGCGCGATGTCGAGGTCGCTGCCAGCCAGCGCATCGGCTTCTTTGGCCAGCGCCAGGCCCCAGTTATTCAGCGCGCCTGGCATGTCGGGCTGCACTTGCAGTGCTTGCTGGCATTTTTCGCCCGCCATATGCCAGTAGGCGCGGGCGCTGGTCAGGTCGGTGGCGGCCAGGGCGCGCGCCTCTACCGACAAGGCCCAGGCCCATTCCACCAGCGCAGCGGCCTGGTTGGGTTGGATTTGTTGCGCGGCCTCAAAGTGTTCCGCCGCCAGTTGCCAGCGCGCCCGTGCGCGTGCCAGCGCCTGCGCTTCATCGCTGTGCGCCAGCAGGGTCAAGCCTGCGCTGTTGTAGCCTTTGCCGATTTGAATATGCGCCCAGGCGGCGGCTTGTTTTTGTTCGGGTTCGATCTGGACGGCGTTGGTGGCAGCATTGGCGGCCAGTTGTTGATACCAGTTGACCACATCTTGATTGCGTCCTTCCAGCAGCGCGCTGATCCAGTCAAAGTCGGGCGTCGGCATGTCTTGGGCATCATGCAATTTTGCCAGTGCAATTTGTCGCGCCAGCTTGTTTTTCAACGCTTCGCCCGGCATGTCGCCGGTGCTGAAATCGATATTTTTGATGATGCCTTCGATATGGTCGAACGGGCGCGCCAGCAGGTCGGGCGGGAAGCAATCCAGGCGCTGCGCCAGATCGGTCATGAATTTGTCGGCGTCTTGCTGGCCGATGTAAAACGCTTCTTTGTTGGGGTGTTCCAGCAGGGTGCTGCGTAGCGTGTCGGATGGATTTTCGCTGCGGCCGATCCAGAATAAGCCACTGTCAAAGCGAATTGCCGGGTCGGCCAGAATGTCGAGCAAGGGGTCGGCCGCACCGCTGTAGCCTACCACCACCCAGATCCGGCGCGAGCCGGTGTTATCAATGATCTGGCGCAAGCGGGTGCGGTGTTGTTCCAGTTCTTCCTTGGCGTTGAGCGTAGTGAAGCCGGTATGCTGGCCATTCAGGTAAAACACCGAACGCGGGGCGATGCGGTTTTCATTAAAATTGCTGGCGGTAGCCAGATCGTAAATCGCCGGAAAATCGCCCACCAGAGCGCAAGCGCGCATGATGAGGGGATCGAAATTCACGGTCAGGATGCGGTCGATTTTTTGTTTGTGAAACATTTGCGCCAGCGCCAGATGCGCCCAGTTGATGCGGGCTTTTTCGATGTAGCGGTTGAGCAAATCGGTACGCTGGCTGGTGGTGAGTTGCGACATCACACTGTTGTAGTTTTTTTGATCGCTGGCACGGCGAAATGCGCTGGGGAAGGATTTTTCAATTTCGGCGATGAAGTGCCCGGCCAGCGGAATACCGGCCGAGAGCGAACACCCGGCACCAATCAAAAACACGCAGCCCCCGCGCGCATTGCTGATCGCTTCGGCCACATCTTCTACTTCGCGTTGCCATTTTTTCGTCATCAACCACCTCGGCGGCTATTTCGCTTCATTCGGGTTTTGGTAGAAACTGTGTTCTTGATCCAGAAATACCACGTAAAAGGTATTGCAGTCAAAGCGATTGTTGCATGGATGCATTTGCTCGTGGTAGGCCTGCGGTAACACAAAGCCGATCAAACGCGCGGTATGATCCAAACGGAAGCGGCCCCACTGGGCCTGATGCGGCACATGCTTTGGATGAGTAAAACTGCTTTTTTGCGGAAACGCGCCGTAGATTGCCAAGACCGAACCGGATTTGCCCACCGCCAGATTTTTCCAGTAGGCCAGTGGTTCTTTGGAATAGTCTTTCAGCTTGTCCAGCAGCTTGACCAGTTGCTGCGCATCGCAATCGGCAAAATCCTGCCCCGCTGCTTGCCGGGTAAAGTAAGAAAAATTGAATTTGCAGCGACCAGCCAGGGTATCGTCCGGCGCGTCCAGGCTGGCTAACGGAATCGAAGCCAGAAAGCGTGCCTTTTTGCTGTTGCCACTCATACCCTGGGTACTCCGCCAATTTTGCCCTCATTATAGGCCGGGCGGATCGGGCGGTCGTTGCGCAAAATGTCCCCGGGGATTTCATCGAGCCGATAGGCATAGCTTTCATTGTCTTCTTTTGCCACCAGCACCACCCGGTAGCGTCCCAGCAGATTCAGGATTTCCGAATCGTGGGTGGAAAAAATCAGTTGCGCGCCGTTGGGGTTGTGTTGTGGGTCCAAAAACAGTTGCAGCAATTTGGGCAAAATATGCGGGTGCAAATTCAGGTCGATTTCATCAATCAACAACACCGCGCCGCTATCGAGTGCCAGCTTGTAAGCGGCCAGATTCTTGAACAGGGTTTGCGTGCCGGATGATTCCATCACATCGCTGATGGCGTGGGCTTGCCCCTCGGCCAGATGGATAAACTGCGGAAAAAATTCCTGGCTGCCATCTTTATTCACAAATTGCACAATCTGCATATCAGCAATGCCAATGTCGCACGACAAAATGAAGGCTTTGACGAAGTCAAACACCGCCATATTGCTGACCAGCAGGCGCGAAATGGTGTCGATGCTGACGGTTTGTTCGCTCAGGCCAGTCGGGCCAACATTGCTTAAGATGGTGCTGAAAAATTGGTAGAACGGGGCCAGTTCATCCAGTTCATACTGGTGCGCGGTATCGATGATCGAGGCGTTTTTGCGCAATTTAATCAGGCTGAGTGCGTGCATGGCGCGGGTGGAAAAGCTGATACTGTCGAAACTGCGCTCCAGCAGCTTGGTCTTTTTGGCGCGGCTTTGGTAAAAGCTTTCGCGTATCACTTCGGATTGGGTGATGCTGAGTTCGTAGCGATAATCCAGTTCGCCCAGGCGAAATTCCACAAACATTTCACACGGTTCGCTACTCTGAAAAAACGGCGCAATTGCAATCGGCTGGCCCGGGCGGTTGGCGAAGGAATTGCTGCAAAAATGTCCAAGGAAGGACAAGGCTTTTAATAACTGGGTCTTGCCGGAGGCATTGGCACCCTTGATGCACAGCACCGGGGTGGTGTCGCGCCCCTGGCTGATGGCGGGCGGGCAGTTGGCATCGAGCCGCAGGGAAATGTCGGCTTCTTCCTTGAAGGAGAAAAAGTTTTTGATGCCGTAAGACAGTAACACGGGCGCTCCCTGCGTGGCTTGGATCGAAATTGGCATTTTACGGCAAAAATGACGGAAGAGAGCGATTTGATTGTGAAGTTTGTACCCGTTCAGAAATGTTGTCCGCAATGTGGGCACTTTTCACCATGGTGATTGGTTTTGTTGGCGCTCTGGCTACCATCCAAAATTGCCGCAGTCAGAATCGCGCTGGGCAGGGCGAATATGCCAATGCCGAAAATGGCGATAGCGGAAGCGAGCAACTTACCCATGGGGGTAATGGGGAAAATGTCGCCATAGCCGATGGTGGTAAGCGTCATCACGGCCCACCACAAGGTGGCAGGAATGCTGGAAAATTTGTCCGGTTGCGCCCGGTGTTCCAGAATGTAAAGTAGCGATGCGGAGAAATAGATGGCAATCAACATCATGCCGACCGACACCAGCAGCATTGAGCGACGAGCCGCAATGGCTTTGGCGATTGCTTGTAGCGATTGATCAAAGTCATCCATATGCAATACCCGCAACAGTCGGCTGATACGGAAGATGCGCAAAAAGCGCAAATCCAGCGGCGCAAAGGTGGTGGCGACTACAATCAAATCCAGTAAGGGCAGGGGCTGGCGCATATAGGCCAGACGACCGCGAACCGGGTGGGCAAAGCGTTCTTGTTCCACGCAAATCCAGACCCGCAGCAGATATTCAATGGTGAAGATAATACTGGAAACGACCTCCATAAAAATAAAAAAGCGCTTGTAACTGGCATACAGCGTTGCATCGGTTTCCAGCGCCACAGCAGCGCAATTAAACAGGATCAGGGCTGCAAGAATATAGTTGACGTAGCACGCTTTCGGGTTGCCGGGCGAGGGTTTGTGCAAAATGTGGAACAGTTGGCGTCGCAGGCGGGTGGGGCCATTTGGCTCAGCATGCACCTTGGCATGATCCGGGTGGTGGTTTTGCATGCAAGGGCTCCAAAAAAGGCTGGTTTTTGAATTATGCCGTTTTTTTGATCACATGTCAGCGTAGCCGGGTTGCTGCTGCGCCACATGGTATGATTTTTCT
>JBDLSU010000885.1:0-14250 GCA_039799405.1 Pseudomonadota bacterium
AAGAACCCAGTTCCAATTACTATAGCCAGCGATTTATTTTGCTGATGCTATCGCCGACCTGCATAGTTTGACTGTTACAGCGGACTCTAATCGGGTAGAATAGCTCTGTGATTCATTGGCACAATGAAAATTATTATTATCCAATTGAAACAAAGTATGGAGACCAAAGCGATGTTTATTTTTGATATGACGCTGGATCAAAGTTTCGCCTCTTTTTCTGATCCAGATACTGATAAAATGGTATTTATTGATTCATTTGATAACCGTTCGTTCAATGTCCGTTACGGCACTCTGACGGCAAGCGTTGACGTGGGCACTATTGTGGCGGACTCTGATGCATCACTAAATGAACAACTGAAGCAACTTATCGAAAAACAAGATCATGGCAATTTCCCAAGCTGACCTCGCATTTCTCCAAAGCAGAATTAACGCAAAGCTGTCCGTTCATAAAGCACAATTTATAGTAACGACGCACTTCTCGGCTGATCGAGTCAATGATCTGCGCAACGTCCCACCAATTACCCTCCCTGAACTGGAATCCATATTTAACCGCCTGATTGCTCGGCACCTGATCGGTATCTTGGCCCTGAATCACGGCGACACGTTCAACATCAAATGCACCACGTCTCACATCAATATTCCATGCGCAGTAGAAAAGAATTCATCAGCCCAAGCAACGATAACCCACAAGAGCATCGCTATCACAATCATGCGTAAGGCCAACTTCATTTCCAAAGACCCGATAACTTTCACAGTTTAGAGTCAATCGAACTGCACGGGATCAAGCATGAAAACTCAGCCTAAATTTTGTAAGCCTTTTACGGTCTTTAGTTCATCATGATCCGATCTAGCGCACTCGCATACAAACCTCAGTGTGAGCAAGGGCAAATGGGTTCGGGTTTGGTGTGATGGCCTCTACGGTACATCCTTGCACAGTGATGCGTCGAATCGACCGATCCAGGGCAATGGCGATCTGGTTTGCCCTTGGGGGGCTAAGGAAATGTGGCGTGAGATGGGCTGCGAAAGCGTTATGTGGTGTTTTAGCATCAAAAAAACCCGGCGTGGGTTTTCGAGTAGGTCAGATTTTTTGAATGGAAAAAGACCAGAAAAAAGCCCGCAAATTTTGGCAGGCTTCTTTAAGGACTTTATCCGAACTTAACCGAAATAAATCTCAAATTAAGCGATTATCCGAGCTTTTGCGAACTCTTGCGACGTGCTGCAAATGCCAGGGCACCCAAGCCAGCCAACATCATGCCATAGGTTTGCTGCGTCAAATGGCCTTCGGCATCACGCGCATTGGCTCGCCAGTACAGTTTGTTATTGGCGTTGTTACGTACTTCAGACAAATAACCCAACGAGGTATACACATACTTCAATACCAGCCCCGTCGGAAAGGATTGGGTAGCGACCCGGTTCAAGATGTCATAAGTAGTTGTCGTGTTATATGCCACGTCAACGGTGGTCGAAACAAAATAGGGCCGCATCAGGGAATCGTAACTATACGAAGTGGCAAAGCCGTTATCTGCTGAAACCGTACACAGCTTACCTTTTGCGCCGCACTTATCGTAGGCCCAAGTGCTGACCAAATCGGCTTCGGTACGTTTCAGAAGGCGGCCCAGCAAGTCGTAGCTAAAGGTTGTGACGTTGTTCTTGGCATCGGTTTGCTTGAGTAACTGCCCCAAGGCATCATATTCAAAGCGCACCGTGCCCTGATCCGGGTCGGCAATGCTGGTTTTGCGGCCACGCGCATCATAGCTGATCGATACCGTATTACCTTTCGGGTCGATGGTCTGCGCCAAATTACCCTGGGCATCATATTTGTAATTGATGGCATTGTTTTGATGATCAATCACCTGCACCAACTGCCCTGCGGCATTTAACACGGAAGTGCGGTTCTGATTCAAAGGATTGGTCAGGGTGGTGCGCAAGCCGTTATAGCTGGTTTTGATCTGACGGTTATCCGGCGTGGTTGAAACAATCAAGCGCCCCAGTGCATCATAGGTATTGGTAGTCCATTGAATGGTGACGTTGGGGTAATACGGACGACTGACACGCGCGACCCGGCCCAAGCTGTCATACTCGGTATCCTGTGTAATCAGGGAAACACCATCAAACCCCACGGTTTGGCTACGTACCACACGGCCAGCTTCATCATAGTAGGTATATTCGGTCGGTGCGGGGGTTAACCCGGATGGCAATTGATAAATTTGCTTGGTCGTGGCGTACCTGGCACGGCTTGGACATGTTGAAGCTGGCCCAAACGATTTGGTACCGCAAATATAGTAAGTCCAAAGGGTAGTAATGCCAGTTACCTCATTGGTTTCCGATTTCTTACGACGAAATCTATCGAACACAAACGAGGTTTTAATATTATTCAAGCCATTGATATAAGCTGGCATATTCATCACATCAAAGCCAAATGGCACAGACTGGCCCAAAGCATTGGTCGATAAGGTCGGCATGACCGGATGAGCAGAATCATAATTCAGCGTTTCAACTGTGCGTGCCTCAATAGCCGCGCTACCTGTAGCGGTAGACGACACGCTGGTGGTACGGCGATTGCCGAAACCATCATAAGTGAACGATGTGCGCAAATTTAACTGTGGATTGTCTGGCTCTTGTACCACGGCCGTTCTATAGCCAGTAACCGGATCATATTCAAAGCTGGTGGTTTCTGTAATGCTACCTGCAAAGGCGGCCCCGGAAAAGGCGATGCTAACGGCCACCGCGAGTGGCAGGCACGCCAGATTAAGGGGTTGAGATAAGGGCAAATACCGCATGGATTCTCCGCTAAATATTCTGTTCATGTTTGATTGACCTGGGCTTAAGGTGTCACTTTGGTGACGCTGGTGCGGACGGGTCGGCCGATCCACCAGTTGCTCACGTCGTTGTTATAGGTTGTCACGGTCGTGGTACTAAAACCGCCGTTATTTGCGTTAATCACCTGGGTTGGGTTACCAAAGGCGTCATATTGATAGCTGTTAGTTAGCACAGGCAACACGGCACCATTCAAATCCCAGCTTGAGGTTACGGTTTGCGCCAACAGGGTAGCGTAACGGTTACCCGGCGCAACCGTACAGCCAGTGGTCTGCGCTGGTGTAGTGCAAATCGTGGTATAGGTGTTGCTGGTCTGGCTTAACACTCCCGCATTCCCCCCCGAAGTAATGGTCTTTTTACTGTCTGCCACCAGGCCGCTCAATGGCCAGTTCTGCAAATAATTGGTGGTAGTACTAATTCCGGTTTCCTGTTGCGTTGCTTTCATCCAGCGGAAGCCTTGCACTTGCCGACGCACCAGATCGGTACGCAAACCACCATAGGTGTAATTGATGTGCAACCAACCACCAATACCGTCTGGTGGTGCAATCGACGAAACCACAAACGGTGCGCGTTGCGAACCGAGCAGCGGGTAAGCTGTGTTACGCAAAGGATAGACCGCATTGCTGTCCGGGGTAACCACCGTGCTGTCCCACAGGGGAGCGTAGTTGATCATCATCGGCGTGCTTTGGTCGTTGGTAATCGACATCAGCTTGGGATTGGTATTAAATTGCGAGCTGGCGATCATCGCTTTTTTGGTGACGTTGTTAACAAAGATCAGGTCTGCCTTGCCGTCGCCATTCAAATCGGTCAGGTAGTAACTCAGGGTCACTCCAGAACCAAGTCCAAGTTGATTGGATTGATCATAGTTCCATACGAGGCCGCCAAAACTTGCCCCATCTGTTAATGCCAACATATTGCCGGACCAATTAACTGAGCTCATACTAACGATGGATCCCAAGCCATTACCAGAAACATCACCTAACAGCACAGTGTCACCCGAATAAGCGGCTACCCAATCAGAAACCGCACCATTCCCTTTGGAGATTGCATATTTCGAGCTTCCATCGGGCAACAAAGCAATCACATCCGCTTGTTTATCGCCATTCAAATCGGCAAAATAAACTTTACTACCGACGGGAATGATTCCTTCACCAAATTGCTTCGCCTCAGTGAATGAACCATCACCGTTAGACAGGTTTGGTTGGTTAATGAACAATTCAGTATTTGCATTGCCGCTAAAAATACCAGACCGGTAGGAGTAAATCCAATCCGCCTTGCCGTCCCCATTCATATCAGCAAAATCATGCCCGAATTGACTGAGTTTGGATTGGGTAATAGTCTTATTCCAGAACTGGAAAGTTCCATCGCCATTGCCTAGCGCAACCAACATGGTGTCATTGGCATTGCCAATCTGGATCCAGTCTACTTTGGCATCACCATTCACATCGGCAAAGAAGTGCTTGTTGACATTAGCCGCCCCCACGGTAGTCAGATATTTGGTCCAGAACTGAAAATTGCCATTACCGGTTCCCAAGGCCACCCAGGCTTCATTGGTGGCACGACTGACGCGAATCCAGTCGGCCTTGCCATCACCATTTACATCGGCAAAGGTATGCACATAGTTGTTGCCAGAGCCTATCGATTGGGTAAATTTGGTCCATTGTGCTGCAGTGAAGGAGGCATCCGGCTTAGCCAGGCCAATCCATGCATCATCAGCAGTCTGGCTGATTTGAATCCAGTACTTGCGACCATCGCCATTTAAGTCCGCGAAGAACTGCTGATAATCGCGTTGCGCACCAGGAAATGCACTGTCACTGGTCCAAAACTTGAATTGATTCGGATTATCGGCAAAGTTAAGCTTGACTGGCGGCAAGCAATCAGTAAGCCCAAGACAATAATTGACCGTGGTCATTTTTTGCGTAGGGCTGACTTGCACATCCTCAAGATAATAACTGGTACGGCTGGTTTCACCGGTAATCTGTGTGGATATCTGGGTGATCTTGCCAGCACGGGGCAAAGTATCCCCATTGCTATATTTAACGCCGGAGTGGCCTACCAGATCCCAGGTAAAAGTGACCTTGACATTCGGGATAACGGCCGGAACTACCTTATCATTACCGCCATAGGCAATGCTGACGGGCTGAAAGACGCCATCCACATCAGAGCGATAAGTGTAGAGCATGTAATTGCCTGCACGATCAGAGACTTTTCTCAAAGCCCACCCTGTGCGCCATCCGCCCGGAGAATTCACCGTTGCAGTCGAATCAACTGGCCCACCATAGACCATGGTTTGGCCACTCTTGGTTTGCACCTTAAAGCTCTCTGGCCCACGCGGAACAATAACACCATTGATAATGGCACTACCACTTGAACTAACCGCAGTAATACGGGCATACCGGTCATGCAGGGTGCGATATTCGGTGCCATCAGCACCACCTTTGTCATTCACCGGAATCAACCGCTCACCATCCAGACAAAACGCATCAGTGCCAACATTTTTGGGCAACTCCAATACACCATCCTGCGCCATGTTTTTATTGCAACGGGTAATCATCGACAAACCGCTCACCGACCAATTGGCCGCTTGCCAGTCGCTACCTTTCTGGCTGTTGTAAACCAGCTTCAAGTCCGGCTGCATGCCCGCAATACCGGCAGGAACGTTGATCGGCACACTAAACTGTGCAGCACCACTTGGGGTGACTTCAAATTGCCCGGTAGTGGCCAATTTTTGTGCCAACAGATGGGGTGAAATTATAGCAAGGACAAGCAAGGGCAAGGCACGGCAGGTGCGTCTGGACATTGGATGCGTCTCCGGTAAAGTCAAGGAAAAATATAGCGTGGCACGCCATTTTTGCAAAAAAGCGACAAAAAAATGGTATTTATTAAGATCGGGGCGAATTTTACTTGCTCAGAGAGAATAAATCAATAGCCAAAACCGACCATTCAAATATTTAGCGATCAATGCATTCAATTGCTTGATATGAATTGGGATTTCTGTAGGGATATTTTTTCAAATTAACAATTTGTTGCCCAACTTACAAATACCCGGCGCTATTGCCCTGGATTACAACCCCCTCTCAAATTCCCGTAACAAACGGATGAATTTTGAACACCCTGCGCTAAAATAGCGCAGTCCCAACCACTCACCGAAATGCAAGCATGACGCCCTCTGGCATCGAAATGAATGTCATCAATCCGGATGACCCTGCCCCGCCCGACGCACAGGCGGGCGAAGCCAATGCGGGTCGCCAGAATATTCAAATTCATTTACGCAAGATTCCGCTGCTGGCGGGGTTGAGCGACGATGAAATCATCCGCGTCAAAGGAGCATTGCGCTTTCGGCAATACAACAAACGCGATGTGGTGCTACAAAAAGGCGGCAGTGGCGATGGCTTGCTGTTTTTGCTCTCCGGCCAGTTGCAGGTGATTGATGTCACCGAAGATGGCCGCGCGATTGGTTTGCGCATGCTGGTGCCGGGTGATTTTTTTGGTGAGATTGCCGTCATCAATGGCTCTACCCGCTCGGCCTCGGTAGTGGCAACCAGTGAAGCGCTGGTGGCGTTTTTACCTGCGCCAACCGCGCTGCACCTGTTTTCCCATTCCCCTACCGTGGCCAACCAGATGCTGCGCCATCTGGCACAGAAAATTCAGCGCGATTCCGAATTTCGCGCCTTGCTCAGCATCAACAACGCCACCCGGCGCATTTATACCTTTCTGGTATTGTTGCGGCAAAAAAATCCGGACAATCCGGATGTGGTGGAAAACCTGCCAACCCATCAGGATATTGCCAACATGATCAATACCAGCCGCGAAACCGTGACCCGCGCGCTGCTGACCCTGACCCAGCAAGGTATCGTCGAAAAAGAGGCGCACCGACTGATCATCCGCAATCCGGAAGCGCTGCAAAAACTGGTGCAGGGTGAACCAGTCACCTGACCGTATTGTTATTGCAAGTGTCCAAAATCGGCTATGGTATGCCTATCTGCGCTATAATTGCGCCCTTTGTTTGTGCTCAGGTTGACCGATGTTTCGATTGCCACCGCTTCACCTTGCTCACCGCCCACTGAGGGAGACCCGTTCATCATGCTGAAAGGTCTGTGGCTTTATCGCGGCTTTATTTGGGGTAGCGTACAGCGCGAATTTCAAATCAAATACCGCAATTCCATGCTCGGTGCCGCCTGGACGGTACTTCATCCACTGGCCATGATTTTGGTCTATACCGTAATTTTTGCCCAGGTGATGCAAGCCAAATTGCCCGGCATGAGCAGCCAGTTTGCCTACAGTATTTATCTGTGTGCTGGCATCCTGACCTGGGGCTTGTTCGCCGAAATTACCAGCCGCGCGCAAAACGTGTTTTTGGAACACGCCAATTTGATCAAGAAAATCAGCTTCCCGCGCATTTGCCTGCCAATGATTGTGGTGCTTTCCGCGCTGGTCAATTTCACCATTATCTTTGGCTTGTTCACGCTGTTTTTAATCGTTTCCGGCAACTTCCCCGGCTGGGCTTTTATGGCCGTGCTGCCTTTATTGGCGTTGCAGATTCTGTTTGCGATTGGGCTGGGCATGGTGCTGGCGGTGTTGAATGTGTTTTTCCGCGATGTTGGCCAGTTTTTCACGATTGCGCTGCAATTCTGGTTTTGGCTCACGCCTATTGTTTACCCGGCCACGGTGTTACCCTTTGATATGCAGGGCTGGCTCAACCTCAACCCAATGGTGGCATTGGTGCATGCCTACCAAACCGTATTGGTGAATGGTGCCTGGCCAGACTGGGCCAGCTTGTTGCCGCTGGCCTTGCTCGGCCCCGGCTTGTGTGCGATTGGCGTCTTGCTGTTTCGCCGCCGCGCCGGAGAAATGGTGGATGAGTTATGAATACCGCCGCCACCAGCCCGACCCTGGGCAGCATTGCCATCCGCCAACTGGGCAAAGCCTACAAGCGCTACCCGACCCGTTTTTCACGCCTGCTGGAATGGCTGTGCCCATGGCTGGGGCCGCGCCATCAATTGAAGTGGATTTTGCAAGATGTCAGCTTTGAGGTGGCACCGGGCGAAGCGGTCGGTTTGATCGGGATTAACGGCGCGGGCAAATCGACCCTGCTCAAACTCATTAGCGGCACCGCCCAGCCTTCCAGCGGCAGCGTGCAAATCATTGGCCGGGTGGCCGCCATGCTGGAATTGGGCATGGGCTTTCACCCGGACTTTTCCGGACGACAAAACGCGCTGATGGCGGGCCAGTTGATCGGCCTGAGCGGGCCAGACATGCAGCAGTTGATGCCGGAAATTGAAGCCTTTGCCGAAATTGGCGAATACATCGACCAGCCAGTACGCACTTATTCCAGCGGCATGCAAATGCGCCTGGCCTTTAGCGTGGCGACCGCACGCCGCCCGGATGTCTTGATCATCGATGAAGCGCTCTCGGTCGGTGATGCCTACTTCCAGCACAAAAGCTTCGAGCGCATCCGCGCCTTCCGGCGTGAAGGCAGCACGCTATTGATTGTGTCGCACGACAAGGGCGCGATCCAGTCGATTTGCGACCGCGCCATCTTGCTCGATGGCGGCCGTCTGGCGAAACAGGGCGGGCCGGAAGAAATCATGGATTTGTACAATGCCCTGATTGCCGAGCGCGAAAACGCCACGGTGCGCCTGGAAACACGCGAAGACGGCAAGGTGCAAACCATTTCCGGCAGTGGCGAAGCCCAGGTCGAGCAAATCACCCTGTTCAATCAGCGTGGCGAAGTGGTGGAAGCGATAGATGTCGGCAGCCGCGTCACGCTGGAAGTCAGGGTACGCATCAATGCGCCCATCCCGCGCCTGGTGCTGGGCTATATGATCAAGGACCGGCTCGGTCAGGTCATGTATGGCACCAATACCGACCTGAAGCAAATGCCACAGCATGAGGTACAGCCGGGCGAAACGCTGGTATATCGCTTTGCCTTTGACGCCAATCTGGGCGCAGGCAGTTATTCGGTCGCCACCGCGCTGGTTTCCACCGACACCCATCTGGTCAACAATTATGAATGGCGCGATCTGGCGCTGGTCTTTAACGTGATGAATCTGAGCCGCCCGCATTTTGAAGGCAGCGCCTGGCTCGATCCTGAGATTGCAATCGAACGTAGCGCATCTTGTAGCGCACCTTGCAGCGTAACTAATGACGGCAAGCCATGAATTACTTTACTTCCTACGCCCAGAACTTTGAAGACGTGCTGCTATGGCGCGCACTCAAGCAAATCAAAAACGGCTTTTATATTGATGTCGGTGCCAACGACCCGGAAATCCACTCGGTCACCAAGGCGTTTTATGAACGCGGCTGGTATGGCATCAATATCGAACCGGTGCCGGAACACATCAAAAAACTGACCGAAGAGCGCCCGCGCGACATCAATCTCGGTATGGCGGCTGGCAGTAGCGCGGGCGAACTGACGCTGTACGATGTGCCGGAAGTGCGCGGCTGGGCCTCGCCCGATCAGGCGGTGGCGCAGGCGCATCAGCAAGAAGGCTATAGCGTGGCCGAATTGCGCGTGCCGGTGCAAAGGCTGGATGCGATTTGCGCCCAGCATGTGGATCGGCAAATCCATTTTTTAAAAATCGACGTGGAAGGTTTTGAGAGCGAAGTGCTGCGCGGCATGGATTTTCAGCGCTGGCGGCCCTGGATTGTGGTGGTGGAAGCCACGCTGCCAAATAGCCAGGTCACCAATCATCAGGAATGGGAACACCTGATCACCGATTGCGGCTACCAGTTTTGCTTTTTCGATGGTTTGAATCGTTATTACGTCGCAGCCGAACAGGCGCATCTGGCGCAAATTCTGGCGGTGCCGGTGAATGTGTTTGATGAATTCATTACCGTGCATCTGGCCAGTGCCTGGCGCAATCTGGAACAGCAAGACGCCAGCCTGCGCCAGTTTCAGTATGACAATCTGGCATTGCGCGACCAAACCAGCCAACTGAACCAAAGCATTGAAGAAAAGCTGCACCAAATTTCCGAACTTGAACACCTTGCCGCCAGCAACCAGGCACGGGCCGAACAGGCCGAACAGCAAGCCAGCCATGCCGAACAACAAGCCGCCAAGGCCGATGCCTGGGGCCAGGATTTGCAACAGCGTTTGCTGGCCAATGAAGCCAGCCTGTCCTGGCGCATCACCCGCCCACTGCGTGCGGCCAAACGGCTGGCGCAGCGCCATCTGGTGGAACAACCGTTTCCGCTACGTTTGCTGGGCTTGCTGAAACGCGGCCTGGTGTGGCTGGCCCGGCGCGAAGCGGTGCGCAAAACCCTGTTGCCACAACTGGCACGATTTCCGCGCCTGCGCCGCTTGTTGCAGCAGCAAATGGCGCAGATCCGGCAAGACCCGGAACCACCCGCCGTCGCTGACAGCGAAGCCACCTTGCCCGAAGCGGTACGCGCCCTGCCCGCTTCGGCGCGCAGGGTGTTGGCCGATCTGACCCGTCATTCTTCCTAGAGCCTGCCATGCGTATCATTATCGATTTTCCCGCCGGGATAACGGCACAGCATTTGCCGGAACTGGCGCAGTTGGCGCAACTGCGGCCCCAGCATGCATTGCTGCTGACCATGTGTTTTGAGCACGCCAGCCAGATCGAAGCCAGCCGTCAGGCCGTAGCCAGCCTGGGCTTGCCGCTTCAGGTCTATCACTTGCCTGCGTCGGCCAATCAGCCGCGTGCCTGGCTCACGCGAGCACGCGCTCCGGTACGCCAGCATTTTTTTGCCAGCTTGCAAGCCGATGTGATTTATTTGCCCGATCTGGCGTCCAGCCTGGCCTGTGGTCTGGACCCGGCGCACACTGGCTTGCTGCATTTGCTGCCAGCCAATTCGCCTGATTTCAAGCCGACACAATGGTCTGTCGCCCCGCTGATTTTGCCCGATGGACAAACCGCCAGCGCCTATCTTCAAGACCGGAAAAACCTGCAACTGCGGCCCGCCGCACCACCGGCTGTAACGCGCCCACGGCTGGCCTATATTTCACCGCTGCCGCCGGAAAAATCCGGCATCGCCGATTACAGCGCCGATTTAATCCCTTACCTGAACCAGCACTACCAGGTGGAAGTGGTGTTGCAGCAAAATCAGTTGCACGCACCGTGGATTGAACAAAACATTCCGCTGCGCAGCCTGGCCTGGTTTCAAAACCACGCGCATGAATTTGACCGGGTGCTATATCACATCGGCAATTCCCCCATGCACCAGCATATGTTTGACCTGATGGAACAACACCCCGGCGTGTTGGTGCTGCATGATTTTTACCTGGGCAATGTGCTGGATCATCTGGATCATCAAGGCATCCTGCCAGGCGCGTTTGAGCAAGCGCTGTACTATGCCCATGGCTGGAGCGCCATGATGGAACGCCAGCGCATCGGCCAGCATGATACGGTCTGGCACTACCCGTGCAACAAGGCGTTGCTGGATCAGGCTGATGGCGTGATTGTGCATTCACGCTTTCCCTGTACGCTGGCGGAGCAATGGTATGGCGATGCCAACTCCAGCGTCAGCCACAACTGGCGCATCATCCCGCTATTACGCACGCTGCCGCAAGGCTTGCCGCATGACGCATCGGCGCGCGCGCAAGCGCGGCAACAACTCGGCCTGGCCGAAACCGATTTTGTGATTTGCAGCTTCGGCATGCTGGGCCGCACCAAGTTTAATGAGCGCCTGCTCGATGCCTGGCTGGCCAGCAATCTGGCAGGGCAAAGCCATTGCAAGCTGGTTTTTGTCGGCGAAAACGATGCCGGACAATACGGCCAAGCCCTGGCCCAGCGCATCCGCAATCATGCCAATATCCACATCACCGGCTTTGTTTCCAGTCAGGATTACCAGCACTGGCTGCTGGCCGCCGATGGCGCGGTGCAATTGCGCACCCAAAGCCGGGGCGAAACCTCGGCCGCGGTGCTCGATTGCCTGCTGTATGGCTTGCCCACCATTGTCAATGCCCACGGTGCCAACGTCGAATTGCCGGATCAGGTACTGATCAAACTGGCGGACGACTGCCCGGCCGTGACGCTGGCGCTGGCATTACAGCAACTGTATGAACAACCGGCACTACGGCAAAACCTGGGGCAACTGGCGCGCGACTTTATGCAAGCCGAACATGCGCCCGAGGCCGTGGCGGCCAATTATTTTGCCGCGATAGAACATTTTGTCCATTCCGGCCCCAACCCGGCTTACCGTCAACTTTTACACGCCATGGAAAACCTGTCTTCCCACCCCGCCGCCAATCAGGACGATTATCTGGCCTGCGCCAGCGCCATCGCTCACAATCGCCCGGCGCTGGCACCGCGCCAATGCCTGATCGATATTTCTGCCATGGTGCAACTGGATCTGAAAACCGGCATCCAGCGCGTGGTGCGCAGTATTTTGATGGCCTTGCTGCAGCAGCCACCCGCAGGCTACCGGGTCGAAGCGGTGTACACCCGGGGCGGTGGCGGCGCTTACCACTATGCACGACGCTACCTGACCGAACAACTCGGCATGGGGCCAACCTCGCTGCAAGATACGCCGGTAGAAACCCGCGCCGGTGATATGTTTTTGGGCCTGGATTTATTCATGCAAGGGACTTCGCAAAACCTGCCGCGCTTTCAGGCCATGCGTGATCAGGGCATGGACTTGTTTTTTGTGGTCTACGATATTTTGCCGCTGCTGCGGCCAGACGTATTCCCGCACGGGGCCGAGAGCGATTTTGGCAACTGGCTCAACACCATTGCCCAGGTTGGCAGCGGCCTGGTCTGCATTTCACGCGCGGTGGCGGCAGAATTGCAAAGCTGGCTGGAACAACACCCTCCCGTACCCGTCACGACACCGAAGCGGCCACTCTCGATAGGCTATTTCCATCTCGGTGCCGACATCGACGCCAGCGCCCCCTCACGCGGCCTGCCCGCCAATGCGCCGCAAGTATTGCAACAACTGCGCGCACGGCCATCGATTTTGATGGTCGGCACGCTGGAACCACGCAAAGGCCATGCCCAGAGCCTGGCCGCGTTCGACTTGCTGTGGGCGCAAGGCGTGGACGTAAATTTGGTCATCGTCGGCAAACATGGCTGGATGGTAGACAACCTGGCCAAACAATTGCAGCAACACCCGGAACAAGGCCAGCGCCTGTTCTGGCTGGCCGGTACTTCCGACGAAATGCTGCTCTCGGTGTACCAGGCCAGTTCGGCCCTGCTGGCCGCATCCGAAGGCGAAGGCTTTGGCTTGCCGCTGATTGAAGCGGCGCAGCACCAGATGCCGATCATCGCACGCGCCTTGCCGGTATTTAAAGAAGTGGCGGGCGAACATGCGTTTTACTTTGACGGCATGCATGCCAGTGACTTGGCCAAGGCTTTGACGACATGGTTAAAGCTATTTCAGGACGGACAAGCGCCGCATTCCAAAAACATGCCGTGGCTGACCTGGCAGCAAAGTGCCGAACAATTGAAGGCGGCGATCCGGGGGGATACGGCGTTTACCCTGAGCCAGTATCCAACCGTGGCCGGGCTGGAAGGCATGGCCGAAGAAGTTGCCACTCGACAAGCATAAATACCTGACATACGCAAAATGCAACCGGATTGCGCCTGGATTCATGTAAAAATCGTCGTCCCTGTTTGTCCCTATAATTGAGCGCTCGTTTTTTGCGTCTACCGTCACCATAAAGGCTGCCCAACCATGCCACGCGCTTTTATTTTGCTACTCGATTCGTTTGGCCTCGGAGCCACACCCGATGCCGCGCGTTTCGGCGACACCGGGGCCAATACTTTCGCCCACATCGCCGCCTGGTGCCAACAACAAGGCCGCCCTTTGCACCTGCCCAATCTGGAAGCACTCGGCCTGGCGGCAGCCGGGCACGCCGCCAGCGGCATCTGGGCAGAAGGATTTGAACAGCGCGACGGTTTTAACGCGGCCTGGGGTGCCGCGCAAGAACGCTCCACCGGCAAAGACACGCCGAGCGGTCACTGGGAAATTGCCGGGGTGCCGGTCGATTTTGAATGGGGCTATTTTGGCCGCAGCCAGCCTTGCTTCCCGGCCGCATTGCTTGATGCCCTGATCGCACAAAACCAGTTACCCGGCTTGCTGGGCTTGTGCCACGCGTCCGGCACCGAGATCATTCAACGCCTGGGCGACGAACATTGCGCCAGCGGCCAACCCATCGTTTACACCTCCGGCGATTCAGTATTCCAGATCGCCGCGCACGAACAAGATTTTGGCCTGGAACGCTTGTACGCCCTATGCGAAAGCGCGTTCCAACTGGTAGCGCCCTACCACATCGGCCGCGTCATCGCGCGCCCCTTCACAGGCCGCCACGGCAACTACCAGCGCACCGCCAAACGGCGTGATTATGCGGTACCGCCACCGGCCCCGACGCTGCTGGATGCCATCGTCCAGCATGGCGGCCAGGTGGTTGCGGTAGGCAAAGTTGGCGATATTTTTGCGCATCAGGGCATCAGTCAGGAAATCAAGGCC
>JBDLSU010000886.1:0-5244 GCA_039799405.1 Pseudomonadota bacterium
ACCTTCTTACTATCCTAAAAACCGTATGGACATGGCTAAAACGCTTTACGACAAACTCTGGGAATCCCACATCGTGCATCAGGACGAAGACGGAACCACATTGCTCTACATCGACCGGCACTTGCTGCACGAAGTGACCAGCCCCCAGGCATTTGACGGGCTAAAACTGGCCGGACGCCAACCATGGCGCATTTCCAGCAATCTGGTAGTGGCCGATCACAATGTGCCGACCACCGACCGCGCGGGCGGGATTGTCGATCCGGTATCGCGACTGCAAGTCGAAACGCTGGATGCCAACGCCAAAACCTTTGGTCTGACCTATTTCAACATGAACGACAAGCGCCAGGGCATTGTGCATGTGATCGGGCCGGAGCAGGGCGCGACCCTGCCGGGCATGACGGTGGTGTGCGGCGATTCGCATACTTCCACCCACGGCGCATTTGGCTGTCTGGCGCATGGCATCGGTACTTCCGAAGTCGAACACGTTCTGGCCACACAAACCCTGCTGGCCAAAAAATCCAAAGCCATGCTGGTGCAAATTGATGGCGCGCTGCCGTTTGGCGTCACGGCCAAAGATTTGGTGCTGGCGGTGATCGGTAAAATCGGCACCGCGGGCGGTACTGGTTATGCGATTGAATTTGCCGGTTCCACCATTCGCAGCTTGTCGATGGAAGGGCGCATGACGATTTGCAATATGGCGATTGAAGCCGGTGCCCGTGCTGGCATGGTGGCGGTGGACGATACCACCATCAACTACGTTAAAGGTCGTCCGTTTGCCCCAAGCGGCCCGCACTGGGAACGCGCCGTATCCTATTGGCGCACCCTGCATTCCGACCCCGGTGCCCGTTTTGATCTGGTGGTTACCCTGAACGCGCAGGATGTCAAGCCGCAGGTTACCTGGGGCACTTCGCCCGAAATGGTGCTGGCAATTGACGCCCGTGTGCCGGATCCGGATCAGGAAAAAGATGCAGTGCGGCGCGATGCGATGGAAAAAGCACTGGCGTATATGGGGCTGGAGCCCAATACCGCGCTGGAAGACATCCGCATCGACAAGGTGTTTATTGGTTCTTGCACCAATTCCCGCATTGAAGATCTGCGCGCCGCCGCCAGTGTGGTGCGCGGCAAATATCGTGCTTCCAATGTGCGGCTGGCGATGGTGGTGCCGGGTTCCGGTCTGGTCAAGGAACAGGCCGAGCGCGAAGGGCTGGACCAAATTTTCCGTGCCGCCGGATTTGAATGGCGCGAACCCGGCTGCTCGATGTGTCTGGCCATGAATGCCGACCGGCTGGAGCCGGGTGAACGATGCGCTTCCACGTCCAACCGTAATTTTGAGGGCCGTCAGGGGCAGGGTGGGCGCACCCATCTGGTATCACCCGCCATGGCCGCTGCTGCTGGCATTGCCGGGCATTTTGTTGATGTACGCCGCTTGAGCTGAATGAAAGGAACTGATCATGAAAAAAATCTTCTCCATCGCAATCTTGATGATTTTCGCAACCGGCCTGATGGGCTGTAATACCGTGGCAGGCATCGGTAAAGACGTGCAAAAAGTCGGTGAAAAAGTGGAAGGCGCAGCCAAGAAATAAGGCTCACAATTTTATGGAAAAATTTACCGTACACGAAGGCCTGGTGGTGCCGCTGGATCGCGCCAATGTCGATACTGACGCCATCATCCCCAAGCAATTTTTAAAATCGATTCTGCGCACCGGTTTTGGTGTCAATTTGTTTGACGAATGGCGCTATCTGGATGCAGGCGCACCCGGGCAAGACCCGGCCACCCGCCAGCCCAATCCCGATTTCGTATTGAACCATCCGCGCTATGCTGGTGCCTCGATTTTGCTGACCCGTAAAAACTTTGGCTGCGGCTCTTCGCGTGAGCATGCGCCATGGGCGCTGGATCAATACGGCTTTCGCGCCATCATCGCCCCCAGTTTTGCCGATATTTTCTTCAATAACTGTTTCAAAAATGGCTTGCTGCCGATTGTGTTGCCGGAAGCGCACATCGATCATCTGATGAATGCAGTCAAAGCCTTCCCCGGCTTCAAGCTGGTGGTGGATCTGGAAAATCAGGTGGTGCGCACCCAGGACGGTAGCAACAGTTATCCGTTTGAAATTGACGCGTTCCGTAAATTCTGTCTGCTGGGCGGGTTGGATGATATTGGTTTGTCGCTGCGTCAGGCCGATAAAATCCGCGCCTTTGAAGAGCGCCACCTGGCGGCGCAACCGTGGCTGGCCAATACCATTTGATGCACTGGTGATACCGATATCGATTTAATTTACTGAAGGACATTCATGAAAATTGCAGTCTTGCCTGGTGATGGCATCGGCCCGGAAATCGTTGCAGAAGCGCTCAAGGTATTACAGGCGCTGGGTGAATCATTTGAAATTGAAAGCGCCGAAGTAGGCGGTGCCGCCTACGCTGCGCACGGCCACCCGCTGCCGGAAAGTACGCTGAATCTGGCCAAGGCTGCCGATGCGGTGTTGTTTGGCGCAGTCGGCGACTGGAAATACGATACGCTGGAGCGCTCGTTGCGGCCGGAACAAGCGATTTTGGGCTTGCGTAAAAATCTGAATTTGTTCGCCAATTTGCGTCCGGCCATTTTGTATCCGCAACTCGCTGGCGCTTCCACACTGAAGCCGGAAGTGGTGTCCGGTCTGGATATTTTGATCGTGCGTGAATTGACCGGTGACATTTATTTTGGTCAGCCGCGCGGGGTGCGGGTTTGTCCGGACGGCCCGTTCCAGGGCCAGCGCGAAGGTTTTGATACCATGCGCTATGCCGAAGGCGAAATCCGCCGCATCGCACATGTGGCGTTTCAGGCCGCGCAAAAACGCAGTAAGCGCCTGACCAGTGTTGACAAGGCCAATGTGCTGGAAACTTTCCAGTTCTGGAAAGAAATCGTCACCGATGTGCATCGTGAATACCCGGATGTGGCGCTCGATCACATGTATGTCGATAATGCCGCCATGCAACTGGTACGCGCACCGAAAAAATTTGATGTCATCGTCACTGGCAATATGTTTGGCGATATCTTGTCCGATTGCGCTGCCATGCTGACCGGCTCCATCGGCATGTTGCCTTCGGCTTCGCTCGATGCCAACAACAAGGGCTTGTATGAGCCTTCGCATGGTTCGGCACCGGATATCGCAGGCAAGGGCATTGCCAATCCGCTGGCCACCATTTTGTCGGCTGCCATGATGTTGCGCTTCTCGCTCGGCAAGCTTGATCAGGCCGCGCGGATTGAGACCGCCGTGCAGGCGGTATTGGCGCAAGGTTTGCGCACTGCGGATATTTATGAAGAAGGCACGCAAAAAGTCTCAACCGTGCAAATGGGCGATGCCGTTTTGGCAGCCTTGCCAAATTGATCGATGCAAACGATGTTGAAATTTGCAGTACAGGGCGCGTCCCACGCGCTCTGACAATATGAAAGCGATATGGGTTTGTGTGGGACGCAACCCAAACTTCAGGGAGTTATGATGAAATTGGTAGGCTTGGTAGGTTGGCGCGGTATGGTCGGTTCGGTCTTGATGCAACGCATGCAAGATGAAGGCGACTTCGCGCATATTGAACCGATGTTTTTTTCGACCTCAAATGTCGGCGGCAAAGCCCCGGCCTTCGGGAAAACAGAAACCACATTGCAAGATGCCAAAGACATTACCACCCTGAAGAAATGCGACATTATTATTACCTGCCAGGGCGGTGACTACACCAGCGAGATTTTCCCGCAATTGCGCGCCAGTGGCTGGGATGGCTACTGGATCGACGCCGCCTCCACCCTGCGTATGGCCGATGACGCCATCATCGTGCTGGATCCGGTGAATTTGCATGTGATTAAAAATGGTCTGAGCAAAGGCGTGAAAAACTATATCGGTGGCAATTGCACCGTGTCGTGCATGATGATGGGGCTGGGTGGTTTGTTCCAGCACGACCTGATCGACTGGATGACTTCCATGACCTATCAGGCCGCATCCGGTGGCGGTGCCCAGCATATGCGTGAACTGTTGACCCAGTTTGGTTCCATTAACGCTGAAGTAGCCAGTTTGCTGGCTGATCCGGCTTCGGCGATTCTGGAAATTGACCGTAAGGTGCTGGCAAAACAACACAACTTTGAAGCGGGCGAAATCAAACATTTCGGCGTGCCGCTGGCCGGTAATTTGATCCCCTGGATCGACAAAGATCTGGGTAACGGCCAGAGCAAGGAAGAGTGGAAAGCCGGGGCCGAAGCCAACAAGATTCTGGGTCGCGGCGAGCGTCCGATTCCGGTTGATGGCCTGTGTGTGCGCGTCGGTGCCATGCGTTGCCATTCGCAAGCATTGACCATCAAGTTGAAAAAAGACGTGCCGATCGATGAAATTCACGACATAATAGCAAGCAATAACCAGTGGGTGAAAGTGGTTGCCAACAATCGTGAAGATTCGATGCAACATTTATCACCGGCTGCGGTCACCGGCAGTTTGACAATTCCCGTTGGACGCTTGCGCAAGATGCAAATGGGCGGTGAATATTTGTCCGCATTTACCGTCGGTGATCAATTGCTGTGGGGGGCCGCCGAGCCATTACGCCGCATGCTTCGTATCATTCTGGAAAAATAGTCAGCACGGTTTTCCGTTGTCATTATGCAACGCATAAGCACTGGGCCTTGTCGTCAAGGCGGGCTCAGTGTGTTTTTGGCATGGATTTCGGTGGGTTCAGCTTGCGTGTACTGGGCCATTAATGATATGTTGAACCTTCCGGCATATATAATGATCGGATTCGTGTCTGTTTTTTTTATGTTAACTGTACTCATCCATGCCACCTAAAATGCCTTTAACCAAACGCCCCTCGTCTTTTTCTCTAGGCTTAAAAACGCTTAGTGCCTCGGTTGCCTGTGCAGTTTTAATGCTCTCCAACGCCCATGCGGCAGGTTTGGGCAAGCTCACGGTGCTTTCCTCGCTTGGCCAGCCATTGCGCGCTGAAATCGAATTGACTTCGGTGGCACCGGATGAAGCCGGGGCACTGGTTGCCAAGCTGGCGTCTGCTGATGCGTTCCGCCAGGTAAATATCGAATTCAATCCGGCCTTGTTGTCCTTACGCTTTGCGGTTGATCAACGTGGCTCGCGCCAGTTCATCAATATCACCTCCGCCGCGCCAATCAACGAGCCATTTGTTGACATGTTGCTGGAACTGAGTTGGAACGGTGGCCGCCTGGTGCGCGAATACACTTTCTTGCTGGATCCGGCTGATTTAAAAAATTCGCAATCGGCCCA
>JBDLSU010000887.1:0-9063 GCA_039799405.1 Pseudomonadota bacterium
ATTCCACCCCCCAAATGGCGTCATCTCTTCCTTTTCTTGCCGCAACACCAGCTCTGACACATCACGCCTGCGCTTGGATTGGCAGGCCTACAGCGTTGGCACCTCAATTTCACCATCAAACACCGCAACCGCCGGCCCGGTCATCATGACGGGCTGGCCGTCACCCTGCCAGGCAATCGACAAATTGCCGCCTTGCATGGCAACGGCGACCGGGCTATCCAATAGCCCCCGTAATATGCCACTCACTACCGCTGCACACGCGCCCGTACCGCAGGCCAGGGTTTCACCCGCGCCGCGCTCATATACGCGCAGGCGGATGCGGTGGCGATCCAGAATCTGCATGAAACCCGCATTGACCCGCGCTGGAAAGGCCGGGTGATTTTCAATCTGCGGCCCTAGCAAGGCGACCGGGGCGCTGGCGACATCGTCCACCACTTGCACCGCATGCGGGTTGCCCATCGAGACCACACCCACCAGCACCGATGTTTGCGCCAAGGGCAACGGCCATAGCTGTGTCGCTCCCTGCGCCTGTGGCTGCATGCTTTGCGGATCGAAGGGGATGTCGGCATGGCTCAGGCGCGGCGCGCCCATATTGACGCAGACATTGCCGTCAAGCGTCAGGCTGGGCTCGATAATGCCCTTCATGGTGGCAACCCGGATGCTGTGTTTTTGCGTCAAGCCCTTGGCCACCACAAACTTGACGAAGGCGCGCGAGCCATTGCCGCATTGTTCTACTTCGCCGCCATCGGCATTGTAGATGCGGTAGCGAAAATCGACTTGTTCAACCAGATCAGCAGGCGGCTTTTCGACGACCAGAATTTGATCGGCACCGATGCCAAAGTGGCGGTCGGCCAGCCATTTCCATTGCGCCGGGCTAAAGTCAATCTGCTGGTTGATGGCGTCGATGACGATGAAGTCATTGCCTGCGCCATGCATTTTGGTGAAGGTCAGTTTCATGCTTGCGGCTCCGTGGCAGCGTTGACCGGATCGGCTTGCGCTGCGGGTTTTTGATACAGATTCGGTTCGCCCGGAGGCCGGGTTTTGAAGCGTTTGTGGCTCCAGAAATAATCGGCCGGATGTTCCAGCGTCCGTTGTTCGATAAATTCATTCATGCGGCGCGTATCGGCCACGATATCGTCACTTGGGTAATTGTCCCAGGCCGGGTAAAACTGGATCTTCCAGCCCTGGTAATCCGGTAAAAAGCTGGCGACCACCGGAATCAGTTTGGCCTGGGTGCTGGCGGCCAGGCGGGCAGGGGCGCTCAGGGTGGCGGCGGGAATGCCGAAGAAGGGCACGAATTCGGCGTTTTTGATGCCGAAATCCAGATCCGGCAGCATGAAATACGGCAAGCCTTCGCGCATGGCACGAATGATCGGTTTGATGCCATCGTTACGGGAAAATAATTCGACCGGACGAAAACGGGAGCGACCACGGCGCAGGGCGCGGTCAAATACCCGGTTGGATTGGCGCACATAGATTGAACACAAGCTCGATTGCAGCATCACCGCCACCCCGGCCACATCCAGGCAAACAAAATGTGGGCACAAAATAATGGTCGGCCCGGCCTGAATTTGCGCCAAGGGCACACCCGGTGCTTCGACCTGGATCAAACGCTTCAGGCGCGCTTCTGGAGCCCACCACAAAATACTGCGCTCCCACACACTGCGTGAATAAGCCTGGAAATGCTGTTTTGCCAGTAGCTGCCGCTCGGCTTCACTCAAATGCGGCATACACAGGCGCAAATTGGTGAGTGTGATATGGCGGCGCGAGCGCAGCGTATGAAACAACAGGGTGCCGACCAATTTGCCGAAGCGACCCAACAGCGGTAGTGGCAGGAAATGCATGAGCCACATCAGGGCCAGTAGTAATCTCATGCTACCTCCGTATTGCTGGTAGAACTTGCGGCAGGCGACCCTGCGGCAGGCGATCCTGCGGCAGATGCCTGTGTGGCTGCAGAATCAGCAGTGGTGCCAGATGGCGCGTGGCCGTTCGCATCGGGGCCATTGACACCCGGCGGTACTTTATAGCGGTTGTAACTCCAGAAGTATTGCGCCGGGCAGCGCGCAATCAAGGCTTCCATGGCCTGGTTGATGGCTCGCGCCTGCTCGGCCAGCGGCGCGTCCGGCAGTTCGCCAAACGGCACAAAGCGCACCACAAAGCCACGGCCACGCGGCAGGCGTTCGGCGTAAGTCAAAATAATCGTGGCTTTTGCCATTTGCTGCAGCTTGATTGGCAAGCTCATGGTGTAAGCCGGACGCCCGAAAAAATCGGCCCACACGCCTTCGCCTTCTTGTGGGGTTTGATCGGGCAAGATGCCGACTGAATGGCCTTTTTTCAGTTCCTTGGCCAAAATCCGCACGCCACCCAGATTGGCCGGGGCCAGATGCAAATTGGAACGCGCACGCGCGCCTTCGATCAGCGGGCGCAATATCGCTTTGCGCGGCGGGCGGTACATGGCGGTCAGGCGGGTGCGCAGTGCAATCATTTGCGCAGTCAACTCAAAACAACCCAGGTGCGGGGTCAGAAACAGGATGCGCTCGCCTTGGGCCATGCGCTGTAATACCATCTCAAAATTATCGACCTGGCAGTGCCGGGTGACACGTTCCTGTGGCGCGCACCAGACGAAGGGTAGTTCGGCGATACTTTTGCCCGCTTCGGCAATGGCTTGTGGTAAATGCGACAAAAAACCGGCCCGTTCGCAGTTTTGTCGCAGGCGTTTGCGATAGGTGGGAGAGAGTGCATATACCAGCCAACCGAGTCCCGCACCTAGCAAATGTAGCAGCGAAAGTGGCAGTAATGAGAACAAGCGGAACAAGGCAACCAACATGGTAATTTGCGTCAATAATAGAAAAATACGGGGGATTTTGCGAAAACATGCCAAGAGGCGTAAAATACCACGTTTCTTCAACCGCCGAGTTAAATGACAACTTGCGAGGCGGCCTATAAATTTCGCTAAAGCGTCGTAAACTGCTCCCAGTTGCGGCGAAACTTAAATCTGTTTATACAATAATGTAACAGGAGTTTGTAATGTCCAATGATTTCCTCTTTACTTCCGAATCGGTTTCTGAAGGCCACCCCGACAAGGTTGCTGACCAAATTTCGGACGCGATTCTCGATGCGATTTTAGCTCAGGACCCACGCGCGCGGGTAGCAGCAGAAACCCTGTGCAACACCGGGTTGGTGGTGCTGGCAGGTGAAATCACCACGCACGCCAATGTCGATTATATTCAGGTCGCGCGTGAAACCATCAAGAGTATTGGTTACGATAATACTGATTTTGGTATCGATTATCGTGGTTGTGCCGTCATGGTGTGCTACGACAAACAATCGCCCGATATTGCTCAGGGTGTGGACGAAGGCAAGGGGCTGGATCTGGATCAGGGCGCAGGTGATCAGGGTTTGATGTTCGGTTATGCCTGTGACGAAACCCCGGAACTGATGCCCGCCGCTATCTATTATTCGCATCGTCTGGTCGAACGCCAGGCACAAATGCGTAAAGATGGCCGTTTGCCATGGTTGCGTCCGGATGCCAAATCACAAGTCACCTTGCGCTATCTGAATGGCCGTCCGGTGTCGGTCGATACCGTGGTGTTATCGACCCAGCATGCGCCGGAAATGGAACACAAGCAAATCGAAGAAGCGGTGATTGAAGAAATCATCAAGCCTTTGTTGCCAGCCGAATGGTTGAAAGAAACCCGCTACCTGGTTAACCCCACTGGCCGTTTCGTCATCGGTGGCCCACAAGGCGATTGCGGCCTGACCGGGCGCAAAATCATCGTTGATACCTACGGCGGTGCTTGCCCCCATGGTGGCGGCGCGTTCTCCGGCAAGGATCCTACCAAGGTTGACCGTTCTGCTGCGTATGCTGCGCGTTATGTGGCAAAAAACGTGGTGGCGGCGGGTCTGGCCAGCAAATGCCAGGTGCAAGTGTCGTATGCGATCGGGATTGCCAAACCGATCAACATTACCGTGCTCACTTTTGGCACCGGTGTGATTTCCGACGAAAAAATCTCGGAACTGGTGCGCGAGCATTTCGATCTGCGTCCAAAAGGCATCGTGCAAATGCTCGATCTGTTGCGTCCGATCTATCGCAAAACCGCCGCTTACGGCCACTTTGGTCGCGAAGAGCCCGAGTTTTCGTGGGAGCGTACCGACAAGGCACCCGCATTACGTGCCGCCGCCGGGCTGTAAATGGCGTGAAACCATGCTTGCATGTTTGAGTTCGTGTTAAGCCAGCTTGCCGCCCTGATACGCTCGCACTGTTTTGGTGTGGGCGTATTTTTATTCGCCCTCGGTTTGGCAGGCAATGCTACGGCCGCGCCGGCTGCGCTAGCCGCCAAGGGCGGTAACTGGTGCGCCCGCCTGGTTCACCGCTTGCCGGGCGTTAGCCGCCAGGAATGTCAGCAAAGCGCGCTGGCTCCCAGCGGTGCGCGCTCGCGTCAGGGTTTTCCGATTCTGGTGCGTGATCTGGGGGCACAAAACAAAAACGCGCTGCGCATTTTGTTGCTGGGCGGCATACACGGTGATGAATTGACTGCCTCGGCGCTGGTGTTTCAGTGGATGCAATGGATATCGCGTCCGGATGCGGCCGGTTTTCACTGGAAAGTGGCACCGGTGCTCAATCCCGATGGTTTGCTGGCCAGCAAGCCGCAGCGCGTCAATGCCAACGGGGTGGATCTGAATCGCAATTTCCCCACCCCCGGTTGGCAAGATCAGGCACCACGTTACTGGGCCAAATCAACTGGCGCTGATCCCCGTCGTTTCCCTGGCAAAAGCCCTTTGTCGGAGCCGGAAAGCCGCTGGGTTTACGACCAAATTGAACATTTCCGTCCGAATGTGATTATTTCGGTACACGCACCGTTTGGCGTGCTGGATTTTGACGGCCCGGCCCCGGTTCCGCAACGCTTTGGTCGCCTGATGTTTAATCCGGTCGGGGTGTATCCCGGTTCACTCGGCAATTACAGTGGCGTGCATAAAAATGTGCCAGTCATCACCATCGAATTGCCAAATGCACTGGCCATGCCCAGCGATGCCGAAGCCATGCGTATCTGGCAAGATATGTTGAATTGGATACACAGCAACGTAAAGCCGGTGGCGAAGGCGCACAACAAAACAAAATAGTGATAGAATCCTGCATCCGAGGAGCGTTGCGACCAGAAAGCGGCAGATTTGCCACCCAGACCTGGCCAGGCTCGGACCGTTCCAACTGCGCTCACGTTACTTTTTTCTACTGAAAGGAGGGCGTGATGAACGCCATACTCAAATCCGCAGCATCCACCAACGACTACGTCATTGCCGATATTTCCCTGGCTGCCTGGGGCAATAAAGAAATCAAAATCGCAGAAACCGAAATGCCTGGCCTGATGGCAATCCGCGAAGAATTCGCAGCCGCTCAGCCACTCAAAGGCGCACGCATCACCGGCTCGCTGCACATGACGATTCAAACCGCTGTATTGATTCAAACCCTGGAAGCACTGGGTGCCAAAGTGCGCTGGGCTTCTTGCAATATCTATTCCACCCAGGACCACGCTGCGGCAGCCATTGCTGCCAACGGCACCCCGGTGTTTGCCATCAAGGGCGAAACCCTGGATGACTATTGGGAATACACTCACCGCATTTTTGAATGGGCGGACGATGAACACGGCCCGGTGTATTCCAACATGATTCTGGACGACGGCAGCGACGCCACCATGTTGTTGCATCTGGGCGCGCGCGCTGAGAAAGATATTTCGGTGCTCGACAAACCGGGTTCGGAAGAAGAAGTGTGCCTGTATAACTCGATCAAGCGTTATCTGGCCAAAGAACCTTCGTGGTATTCGCGCCGTCTGGCCGAAGTCATGGGCGTTACTGAAGAAACCACTACCGGTGTGCATCGCCTGTATCAAATGCACAAAGAAGGCAAGCTGGCCTTCCCGGCAATTAACGTCAATGACTCGGTCACCAAATCCAAGTTCGACAATCTGTATGGCTGCCGCGAATCGCTGGTCGATGGCATCAAGCGCGCTACCGACGTGATGATCGCCGGTAAAGTGGCCGTGATCGCCGGTTACGGCGACGTGGGCAAGGGTTCCGCTCAAGCCATGCGTGCCTTGTCGGCCCAAGTCTGGGTCACTGAAATCGATCCGATTTGCGCATTGCAAGCCGCAATGGAAGGTTACCGCGTGGTGACCATGGATGAAGCCTGCGAACTGGGCGACATTTTTGTGACCACCACCGGCAATTGCAAGATCATTACCCATGACCACATGATCCGCATGAAAGATCAGGCCATCGTCTGTAACATCGGCCATTTCGACAATGAAATCGACGTTGCCAGCCTGAAGCAATACACTTGGGAAAACATCAAGCCACAAGTTGACCACATTATTTTCCCGACCGGTCGCCGCATCATTTTGTTGGCTGAAGGCCGTCTGGTGAACCTGGGTTGCGGTACCGGCCATCCTTCGTATGTGATGAGTTCTTCCTTTGCCAATCAAACCATTGCGCAAATCGAATTGTTCACCAACATCAAGGCTTATCCGGTGGGCGTGTACACCTTGCCCAAGCATCTGGACGAAAAAGTCGCGCGCCTGCAATTGAAAAAATTGAATGCCAAGCTGACTGAATTGACCGACGAGCAAGCCGCTTACATCAACGTCAGCAAAGCAGGCCCTTACAAGCCTGATCACTACCGTTATTGATTATTGATGTATTGTGCGCCGGACGGCTTTAGCGCAGTCCGGCACTATTGCGCATTGCTGGCTGCACCTGGTATGGCTGGCCTTTATTGGCGGGCTTTTGCTGTGCAGCCATTTCTTTATCTGTGGAACCGACCATGGCAGAGCATAACTTCAGTATTGAATTTTTCCCACCCAAGACCCCGGACGGCTTTGACAAGTTGCGCCAAACGCGCGCCAAACTGGCGCTGCTGCAACCCAAATATTTTTCCGTTACCTTCGGGGCTGGTGGCTCGACCCAGCAAGGCACGCTCGATACCGTGCTGGAAATCATGGCCGAAGGTCATGAGGCGGCCCCGCATTTGTCTTGCGTTGGTGGTAGCAAAGCCTCGATTGAGGCAGTGCTGCAGCAATATAAGACGGCCGGCATCAAACGCCTGGTGGCATTGCGCGGTGATTTGCCCAGCGGCTATGGTGGCTCCGGTGAATTTCGCTATGCCAATGAACTGGTTGAATTTATCCGCGCCAGCACTGGCGACTGGTTTCACATCGAAGTGGCGGCTTACCCCGAAACCCATCCGCAGGCGCGCTCGCCGCAGCACGATCTGGAAGCCTTTGTGCGCAAGGTAAAAGCGGGTGCCAATTCCGCCATTACCCAGTATTTTTACAATGCCGATGCCTATTTCCAGTTTGTTGAACAGGTACAAAAAGCCGGGCTGGATGTGCCGGTTGTGGCGGGCGTAATGCCGATTACCAATTACACCCAGCTTTCGCGCTTTTCCGAAATGTGCGGCGCAGAAATTCCGCGCTGGATTCGCCTGAAACTGGCCAGCTTTGGCGACGATAGCGCCTCGATCCGCGCCTTCGGGCTGGATGTGGTGGGCGAGATGTGCCAGCGCCTGTTGGCAGGCGGTGCGCCGGGCTTGCATTTTTATAGCCTGAATCAGGCCCAGGCCACCACCGCCTTGTGGCAGGGCTTGTTACGTTAAACGCTGGCGCTTGATTGGTGCAACGCCAGCGTCAGCAGTGCAGCAACATGTTGCGGATCGGCCAGGCGCAACAAGCCATGGCCGATGCCGGACCAACCATGCAGATAGCCGAGTAAATCCGGCCCGTTGCCAGGCTGACCGATTGATGCCGCTATTTGCGTGGCTGTTTGCGCCAGAAGTTGCGCTGCCAGATTTTGCCAACCAGCCGCCGCTGGACTCGCACTGCCATTGGCGTCAGTTGCAGCTTGCTGTAAAAATTCCAGCGCCCCCATATTGCCCTCTGCCACATCATGCTTGGCTGTGCCACCTTGCGCCAGGGTGGTGGCGAGACAGTTATCCAACGCTGCCCGGGTTTGCGCCGTGTGCCAGCGTGGCGGTAAATTCAACAGCGCCAGCCCCCGCCCGGCCATGCCGTGTTGCCAGCCACAATCCGGTCCGACCATATCGACAGGCTTGTCATGGCATTGTTGGCAAAGCCAAACCAGTGCCGCACTGATCACATCGTCATAGCCATCATCGCCACTTTGTCCGGCATAGTGCGCCAGTGCCAGCACAATGCCCGCGTGGGCAAAACCGTTGCCACTTTGATCGTCGATCCAGCGCGCACCAGCGCTATCGCAGATGGCGTGCTGGCGCAAGTGCGCTGCGCAGCTTGCGGCGATGGCGAGTGCGCCGCTGTCCGGTGCCAGTTGCTGCAGGTGCAGCAGCACCAGTAGATCCCCGGCACATCCTTGCACAACATCAAAATGGCGATCTTGTACGATCAATGGCGGCAGTTTTTCCAACCAGTTGCATGCCAGTTGCAACCATTGCGGTTGCCGCATGCACAGGCTCAGTCGCGCCAGGGTAAATATCCAGCCCGACAAACCCGCGAACGCACCGCAGGATGCCGGACGCAAGCCAAAGTCGGCATAGCTGCGCTGTACCGTGGCAACAATGCGGCTGGTTTCAGCGCCAAAGCGCGCCTGTTGTTTGGGGGGAATGGGGCTGCAAGACAATTCACCAAAAAACAGCGCCAGTCCGGCCAGCCCATCGGACAACTCCGGCCGCAACGGATAGGGCCGAAGGGCCGGGTGATTGCGGGCCTCAAGCTGGAAGTAACAGGCAAAGTCGCGCTGGCCCATGGCTTGCGCCAAAAGATGCTCACCGATCTGCAAGGCCAGGGTTTGCGCCGCAGATTGCGCCGCCACTGCGTCAAAGGCTGGCATTGTTGTTGCCAGCGCTGCGCTTGTGGGGCAAGTGGGGCTGATGCTGGCATCAGGCGGGCGCAACGCTTCCAGCGCCTGCCGCAGCAAACGCAACTGGGCGCGCAAATTGCGCTCTGACAGTTGCTTGATGCGGCTTTGCGCCTCCATCAGCGCCGGGCGTGCAAACAGATTGGGCAGCACTTCGCCTGACTCGTCTTGCGCATCAAGGCT
>JBDLSU010000888.1:0-3241 GCA_039799405.1 Pseudomonadota bacterium
AACGAAGCCAGGGCTTGCGACCACAAACTGTCTTTACGGCCATCCCAGAAAAACCAGTGCTGGTAAGCAACGCTTAACAGTGATGGCGTGCGGCGGCTGGTTTGTCCCAGGCCCTGGCCGCGTACCAGATTGTCCTGAAACTGGCGCGACGGCACATGGCAGTGCGCGCATGAAATCGCATTATTACTTGATAGCCGGGTATCCTGAAACAAGCTGCGCCCCAGCGTAACGGCCGCTGGCAGGCGCTCGTAACGATTCGACGGATCGGGCGCTGGTGCGGGCAACTGGTCCAGTTGCATGCTCGCCAGCACCGCGCGTTCCTTGCTGTTCCAGCTATCCGGGCCGGGGCGGTTGAACAGCGGGTAGAGTAGGGCACTGAAAAACACCAGCGCCACCAGCCCCAGCCCGATCAGGTGATCACGGCGCAGCCGCTTCATTGGCCCGCCCCCGTGCTGCCAGCGGTACTGCCCGCATCAGGAATAATGGTGTTGAAAATGATGGTGTCACGGCCCCGGCTGGCATCGACCTGCACCTTGATCTCCCACCAGCCCGACATCGAAAAGCGCATCCCTTCCAGCAAATATTGCCCATGGCCGCTGGCGCTGCTTACCTGCGGCTGGGTCGGCAAGCCATGATTGTGCGACGGCATGCCGCCGCTGATGGTAATGCGGGCTTGATCAATCGGCTGCCCCTGGCTGTCGCTCAACTGCAGGTTCCAGGCATGCATCCGGTTAATTTGCAGGGGGGCTTGCGGCTGCATGCGCAGCACATATTTGTTCTGGCTGGAGCTGGCTTTCAGTTCCAGTGGCGCATTGTGCTGCTGGCAAGACCACAGGGCAGGCAATAGCAGTACCGTCAGACAGGCGCGCAAGGTATCAGGCATCAGATGTAGTCGCATGGTAGGGCGCTCGTGCCAGGCCAGCATTGGCCCGGCAGCGGAACTGGTAAAAAATGAGAAATTGGAATGGCCCCAGAATAGCGCCAATTGCCGCTACGGGCAAGCCTTGGCGGACATGATGAGCTGAAAAAATTTCCACATGTTAACATCTTGCCACTGATGCTAAACTGGCCTTTGGATGCTGTTCATTCAAATTTGGTGTAATTTCGCATCGGTTGTCGTCATGTACAAAAGTCGCGCCTTTTCAATCGCAGTTGATGATAACCGGGCTGTATCCGGTGCCATTTGTATCGGGCCAGGTGCGGGTTTTTGCCGTACAAGGCTGGGCAGACGTCGCGGTGGAAAACTTTGCCAAAGTTAAGCAACACTCGCTATGGCAAAAATCAGGCCCGGTAGCATATTCTGCTAAACTGCCCGTTCTGTACTACCTTTTTAGCGTATGCTTCCTTCAGAGTACTTTGTTGGAAAAGGGTTGTAAACCTCATTAATGGAGGTGAAAATGACAAGATTGTTAAAGCCCTTGGTGTGAAATTACGATCTGTTCACGCAGCAACGGGTAATTGCAATCTTTTCGTACATGGATACATCGGATGCGTGAGGGCTAAATGAATACAAAGATCCAGTTTGATGTTTTTTTATCTTACAAACACAGTCATGATGATCAAACCATTGTTGATCAGCTTGTCCAGATCCTTAAACATTATTCCTATACGGTGTGGTATGACCAGGAGCAACTTCCACCGGGTCGATCTATTGTTAAGGAATTGGAAGCGGGGTTAAAAGCCTCAAGCTGTGGCATCGTTTTGATTGGCAAAGCCGGAACCGGCCCTTGGCAAGATGAAGAAATTTCTGCCCTGTTCAGCCGTGCGGTGCGTAATGGAATTCCGCTCATTCCGGTGTTATTGCCAGGCTGCGGACAACGGCCAGAATTGCCCTTGATGCTGGAAAGCCGTGGTTGGGTTGATTTAAGTCGTGGTTTTACCTTAACCGGAATTGAGCAATTGGTATGGGGCATCACCGGAAAAAAACAAAAGCTCGGTCCCTTGCCTGTGCAGGGCGCACCACGCAATCAAGACGAGTACATTGCACGCCGTGGTCATTTGATCCATAAACTTAAAGCAAAAGACACGACCGGGCGATGGGCCTATTATTTTGTATTGGTTGAAGCAGATCTGGAGGCCGCTTTTTTGCAGGCGATAGAAGGCGATGGTATTACTGATTTGGAACATTATGGCAAGGTTGTTGCATCCTGCTATGGTGAGGAGCCGACCCGGGAAGTCAAGGATTTTTTGAGAGACAAATACGGTTTCAATGTATAGCCCGAATGTTCCATGAACTCAGATTGCATGGAAGTCTTCAACAAAATATTCGCCGCTTGCGTAGCGACAAGGAACTGGCGGTGTTCGATCTGCTGCTCAAAGACAAAGCCGAACCGGGTAAGGCCGACATCGACAAAATCAAACAGGCCGCCATGACACTGATGGACAACATCAGCGAGCGCCAGGCGCAAATGATCCGGCTCAAGGACAAGGCCGCAGTACCGCCCCAGTTGAAAATGTTAATCCTCAACCCGATGCTGGAAAACCTGTCGCATGTTTTTTCCAATGAAGAAATCAAGGTGCGGGCGGATTCCTTGTTTCAGCATATTGGCAATACGGCGCAAAATCCGGGGTTGCATTGAGTGGGCGTTGGGTGAACCAAGGTGGAACAAGAGTCAGCGGAATGTGTCAATCATTCCACAAAGGAGCATTTCATGAACATGAAAATATGCTATGCATCAATAGTCAACGGAAGCATCGTATTACCCGAGGAAGTATTGGAAGTTCTGCCACAAGACATTCCCTTGTATATGCGTACCGATCCTGAAAAGGGCACGGTAACAATCTGCGCCAAAGATCCCGCAATGCTTCCAAATCAACAGTACTTTGATGCAATGGCAGAAAAAATGAAAGATGTGGATTGGCGCACTTACTATGATGACGGCCCCATTCCATCTGAATTATTGGGCAAACAAAAAGACGATGATCAGGGGAATGACCGGTTATGATGCGAAAAACTCCCAAAGTATTGAAAAGTATAATGGTCGCAATCCTTCATGTGGTAAAAGGTAGGATGTAAAAATGACCTTTTAAATTGGGTAAATTCAAGTTTCTACAGTGTGGCGTTGCGGAATCTCTTCGTCTGCATAGATCCAAACATCACACCCTTGAAACCGTGCCTTAATTTCAACGGCACCATTCATACTATGGATCAGAGAGACCAGCGTGCTGATCAATACGTCATCGCGCTTTTCGATCTTGGAAATAGCTGACTGCTGTTTTCCCAGTGCCCTGGCAACATCCG
>JBDLSU010000889.1:0-6314 GCA_039799405.1 Pseudomonadota bacterium
CGGATATTCTGCAAGCCCAGATCATCCCACAAACGGCGACACATCATGATCAATTCGGCATCCACGTCCGGGCCGGAAAAGCCCATGGCTTCGGCCCCAAACTGGTAAAACTGGCGATAGCGCCCGCGCTGCGGTTTTTCGTGGCGAAACATCGGGCCAAAGTACCACAGCCGCTTTGGGCCGTCATACACCAGATTGTGTTCGATCACGGCGCGCACCGCACCAGCGGTGCCTTCCGGCCGCAAGCACAGTTGGTCGCCATTCATGGCATCGGTGAAGGCATACATTTCTTTTTCCACCACATCGGTGACGGCACCGAGAGCACGCACGAACAAGCCGGTTTCTTCGACAATCGGGGTGCGCAATTGCTGGAAACCATAGCTTTTGAAAATGGTTTCCACGGTGGCCTGAAACAATTCCCACAATGCGGCATCGCCCGGCAAAATATCATTCATGCCTTTGATGGCATTAATTTTCTTCGGTTTTTTGCTATCTGACATCGGCGTCAAATCCTCATAATATTTTTTAACACGAATTGCCGAACCAGCTTAAGCCAGCCGCTGACCGTAATTGGCAACCACATACTCATGCACAATGGCCTGAAACTCGGCAGCGATATTGTCGCCGCGCAAGGTCAGGCGTTTTTCCCCGTCAATAAATACCGGCGCGGCGGGTTGCTCACCGGTACCAGGCAAGCTGATGCCGATATTGGCATGCTTGGATTCGCCCGGGCCATTCACGATGCACCCCATCACCGCCACATTCATGGCTTCGACACCGGGGTATTGCTTTTTCCACGCCGGCATTTGCTGGCGCAGATAGCTTTGAATATCATCCGCCAGTTCCTGAAATACGGTGGAAGTGGTGCGGCCACAACCGGGGCAAGCAATCACCATCGGGGTAAATTTGCGCAAGCCCATGGTTTGCAAAATCTCTTGTCCGACAATCACTTCGCGGGTGCGGTCACCACCCGGTTCGGGTGTGAGCGAAATGCGGATGGTGTCGCCAATGCCTTCCTGCAGCAAAACCGACAGCGCGGCGGTTGAAGCCACAATGCCTTTGCTGCCCATACCAGCTTCGGTCAGGCCCAGATGCAGCGGATAATCACAACGGCGTGCCAGTTCGCGGTACACCGCAATCAAATCCTGCACCCCGGACACCTTGCAGGACAAAATGATTTTGTCCTGTGCCAAACCGAGTTCTTCTGCGCGACGTGCGTTTTCAATCGCCGAGGTGACCAGTGCTTCATACATTACCGCCTGGGCTGACCAGGGTTCAGCGCGCGCAGCATTTTGATCCATGATGCGTGCCAGCAAGGCTTGATCCAGACTGCCCCAGTTGACGCCAATACGCACCGGTTTGTCGTAACGGCACGCGATGTCAATCATTTGCGCAAACTGGGTATCGCGCTTGGCACCCTGTCCAACATTACCTGGATTAATGCGGTACTTGGACAGCGCTTGGGCGCATGCCGGATAATCGGTCAGCAAAGTATGGCCGTTGTAGTGGAAGTCACCCACCAGCGGCACATCAATTTCCATGCGATCAAGCTGTTCGCGAATCGCTGGCACTGCCGCTGCCGCAGCCGGGTTATTCACGGTGATGCGCACCAGTTCCGATCCGGCGCGCGCCAGTTCCTTGATCTGAATCGCCGTTCCGATCACATCGGCGGTATCGGTATTGGTCATCGATTGCACTACCACCGGCGCACCACCACCGACTTCAATCACACGCGTGCCATAGCGCACTTGTGCGCGTCGGGTCAGGCGACGCGGTATCGGGCCGGACGGGATCGGTTGCGGCAAATCGGGCAGGTTATCAGCACTCATGATGTCTTACTTCACAATCAAACGGGTGGTATTGGTCGGGCCGGTGCGCAAATTAAGTGGCGCACCGCGCAAGCTGGCTTCCACGCCCAGATTATTGCCCAACACCAGTTGCACCGGATCAGTCATGGCAATGGTTTCACTCTCGCCCGCCTTCATCAGGCGCGACAGCAGCACATTGCCATTCACTTTTTTCACTTCAACCCAGCAATCCTGGCGAAATTTCAGCACCAGTGCATTGCTGGACGCCGCCACGGGTGGCTGCGCAACTGGCGTGACCAAGGGCGTGGGCGTGACCAAGGGTGCCGGGGTCGGGCTTGATACCGGTGCCGCCAACGCCGGATCAGGCGTTGCGCTGGCATTGTCCTGCGCCGCTGGCACGGGCGTGGTTTCATTGATGCCGGAAAGCACTACCGGTGCGGGTGTAGTGAACGCATCCGTGGCCGGGTTGCCGGGGTTCGTGGCATTTGTGGCCGAAGCCAGGGCTGGTGCCGACGCCACTGACACTGCGGACGTGGACGAGCTGACCGCCTGCGCCGAACCCTGTTTCAACAAGTCGGCAGGCAGTGGTTTGAGCCAGCCCATCTTGGCCGCTACCCCAACCGCCAATACCAGGCACACCGCCCCCAACACCGCCCAACTGGCGGCGGACATGCCACGGCGTCGCATTGAGGGCAGGCGCACTTCGGAAAATGGCATCGCCAGATCGCGCCGCACCGGCGGCAGGGTCGATACCGGTACATCATTATCGCCAATCATCGCCACCAGGGGCGCGGCATCGAGCTTGACCAGCTTGGCATAGGCGCGCACAAACCCGCGCACCGTGGCCAGGCCGGGCAAGACCTGATAATCACCCGCTTCCAGCGCCAATACCTGTCGCGGTGCCAGCTTTAATTGCTCGGCCACCTGTTCCACACTCCAGCCCAGCACTTCACGCGCATTGGCCAGTTGGGCACCGGGTGTGGCATCGGAGCGCATGCGCCCTGCGCCAGTGACGCTACCTTCTGTTGCTGCTTCACTCATTAAACGCCCCACGCTGATACGCCGCATATTCCGGCGACGCCGCATGGTAGCGGCGCAACTGGGTTCCGGTGCTGGTTTCCAGGGCGATGTCGCCCACTTTATGATAGATCCGGATCGCCAGCCATAGCACATCGGCCGGCAATTGCTCGCCCTGGGCTGACTTGATCACGCGCGAGATATAAAACTCAGCACGCTCCATGTCCGGCCGTTCCCGGAAGTAGAATTTGGCCAGATTCAAATTGCTGGTGATATTGCCGGGTTCGACCTTGAAGGCAGCCAAAAAATATTGCTCGGCTTCCTTGATCTTTTTGATCTTGAGACTGCAAGTGCCGGCATTATTCAAGGCTTTACCGGGCGAAGTGTAACTGCGGTTGGCCAGTGCTGCTTCAAACTGGGCAATCGATTCTTCCACCCTGCCGGATTTGCACAGATACCAGCCATAATTACTTAACAGATCCGGATTATTCGGTGCCAGCTTCAAGCCCCTGGAAAAATTATCGTCGGCCAGACGGGTTTCTCCCATTTCCATATAAATCAGGGCGCGCACACCGTAGGCGTCGGCAAAATCCGGCGACAAATTCAATGCCTGTTTAACTTCATCGAGCGCTACTTCAAAATTACGCTGTTCGAAATAACCAACTGCCAATTGCAAGCGAATCAACCCGCGTTTCTGGGCGGCAGTCTGGTCAGAACTGGTGGGTAACTCGCGCGCATCGGAGCGCGGGGTGGTGCCACATCCTGCCAGGGCCATCATCAGCACGGCACCGAGCGCGACACTGGCAAGCCAGGCCTGGGAATTTGTCTTCATGATGGAATCTCCACAATACGACCAAAATTTTTGCCAAATTTCTGTTGGTATTCTTCCATTTTTTCCATCCGCTGCTGCACTTTGGTGCGATCCTGCACTTCCCCGGCCAACTGACCGCAGGCGGCATCGATATCATCGCCCCGGGTTTTGCGGATGGTGGTAACCACACCCGCTTCCAGCAAAATGCTGGAAAATGCCTTGATGCGCGGATTTTTCGAGCGCAGCAAGCCGGATTCGGGAAAAGGATTAAATGGAATCAAATTGAATTTGCATGGCACATTTTTAACCAGCTCCAGCAACTGGTGAGCATGCTGGTCAGTATCATTGACACCATCGAGCATGCAATATTCAAAGGTAATAAAGTCGCGTGGCGCATAGTCAAGGTAACGCTTGCAGGCTGCCATCAACTCTTGTAAAGGGTATTTCTTGTTCAGCGGCACCAGGCTGTCGCGTAGCGCATCATTGGGCGCATGCAGCGATACCGCCAGCGCCACCGGGCATTCTTGCGCCAGCTTGTCGATCATTGGCACCACGCCGGAGGTGGACAGAGTGACACGACGGCGTGACAAGCCATAGGCATTGTCGTCCAGCATTAATTTGAGCGCGGTAACGGTCGGTTCGAAATTGAGCAGAGGTTCACCCATGCCCATCATTACCACATTGGTGATCTGGCGCTCGCCCTTGGGACCGGGTTCCACGCCAAATGTTTTACGCAAGGCAAACTCAGCCATCCAGAGCTGCCCGATGATTTCGGCCACGCTCAAATTACGATTAAAGCCCTGTTTGCCGGTGGAGCAAAAGCGGCAATTGACGGCGCATCCGGCCTGGGTTGAAATGCACAGGGTGCCGCGATTTTCCTCGGGAATAAACACCGTTTCAACCGCATTACCCTGGCCGACATCGACCAGCCATTTGCGCGTGCCATCGCTGGAAGTATGATCACTGATGGGACTGGGTGCGACGATTTGGGCACGGGTGGCCAGTTTTTCGCGCAGCGATTTGGCCAAATCGGTCATGCTGTCAAACTCGCTGGCACCGTATTGGTGAATCCAGCGCTGCAATTGCTTGGCACGAAATGGTTTTTCACCCAGCCCGGCGCAATAGGCGAGCAATTGGGTAGGATCCAGATCAAGCAAATTGGTCAACGCAGCGGTCATGTACAGCCTTCTTGATACAACAAAAAATAGGAAGCAAACTCAGAAAAAAACTCAGGATTTTCACCCTTGGGCGGCAAAGCAAAACGTCAGTTGAAACGCAAACCCCGCGCAGAAAACCGGATCAACATCAGCGCCAGATGGATGCCGATAAAAAAACTGCCCGCAAACCAGGTGCAGGCAGTTCCATAGAACAAATTAACGCGAATACACGTTCAAAGCCGGGAAGAAATAAGCGATTTCAACGGCAGCAGTTTCAGCCGCATCAGAACCGTGTACGGCGTTGGCATCGATCGAATCAGCGAAATCGGCGCGAATAGTGCCTTTTTCTGCTTTCTTTGGATCGGTTGCGCCCATCAGGTTGCGGTTGGTCAGAATCGCGTTTTCGCCTTCCAGCGCCTGGATCATGACCGGGCCGGAGATCATGAAATTGACCAGATCATTGAAGAAAGGACGTTCTTTGTGCACAGCGTAAAAGCCTTCAGCTTCAGCGCGCGACAAGTGGGTCATACGGGCAGCGACCACTTTCAAGCCTGCGCCTTCAAAACGGGCGTAAATTTGACCGATGACGTTTTTAGCAACTGCATCGGGTTTAATGATCGACAGGGTACGTTCGATTGCCATTTGTAAAACTCCAAAAAAGGTTTAAATCAGGAAATAAAATATTCGTAGAATACTGGATTAGTAACTTGCGCAACCCTTGATTCTAACATAAATCGTCTCCACATAGCTGACACGTGGAATTCGGATCGTTGATTTAACCGCTCCAACAGTCATGCCGGGTCAATCAGCGGCATTGCTGCTCAGGGCAAACTCATGTCAACTCCGATTAACCGTGCTATGCTGGCATCCGGTTTCTTTTATTCGTTTTGGAGGCATTATGGCAATCAATCTTAATGAAAATTTCGAGCTGGCGGGTAGTTCCTCCGCCATGTCTCGTAATCGTGTTATGCGTAACACTTACTGGTTATTGGCACTATCCATGCTACCGACCGTACTGGGAGCCTGGATCGGAGTACAAACCAACTTCTCGCCCTTTGCCTTTGGCATGGTGATCGGCTTTATTCTGTTTATGGGCGTCAGTTATGGCCTGATGTGGGCAATTGACCGCAACAAGGATTCGGCTCTGGGTATAGGCTTGCTGCTTGGCTTTACCTTCTGGATGGGGTTGATGCTGGCAGGCATTATTGGTGTCACCCTGCGCTTTTCCAATGGCCCAACCCTGATCATGGCAGCTTGCGGTGGCACGGCGGCGATTTTTGCGGTGATGGCCTCGATTGCCACCGTGTCCAAACGCGATTTTTCCGGCATGGGCAAATGGCTGTTTGTAGGCTTTCTGGTGGTGCTTGCCGCATCGGTATTGAATATGTTCCTGCAACTGCCAGCCTTGCATATGGCTTTGCTGGTGATGGTGCTGTTGATTTTTTCGGCTTACCTGCTGTATGACGTGCAACAAGTCGTCAATGGCGGCCAAACCAACTACATCATGGCAACGCTCAGCAT
>JBDLSU010000890.1:0-11112 GCA_039799405.1 Pseudomonadota bacterium
GCTGCCTGCGCCGCCTTTTGCTTTGCACTCCAGTTGCCTTTCAGCGCCGCCACAAAACGCTTGGTAATTTTTGTGCCCGGCAGCGCTTGCGGCTCGGCCACGGTACCGCCCAGGGACACCAGATCAAAGGTATCCGGAAACGATTTTTTGCTATAGCGCCCCAGGTGGTACAAAATCAGCGCCGCGTCGGCCCGGCCATAGGCGACTGACCAGGGTTCGTCGCGGTGGTGGATGCGCGGGCCTGCCAGCCATTTGTGGGGGTCGCCGCTGGCACCGTTAAACACGGTATCGATCAGCTTTTCCGCCGTCCAGCCTGCGGGCGGATTGGGGTCGGCTTTGGCGATCTGGTAAATTGCATCCAGATAATTTTGATAAGCGCCCGTTTCCAGTTCCGGATTCGGTGTGATCAGGCGCACCCCGGCGCGGCCCAGATCCCAGACGCTTTTGATCTGTTTTGGATTGCCTTTTTTGACCAGAATCACATTACCCCGGTCTTCGTACAAGGGCCGCATTTCACCGTCGATGGCACCCGCCGCCTGCAGTTTGTCCATCACCACTTTATTGGCAACGGCCACGGTGGGCGGACAGCGAATTTCCAGGTTATCGAACTGCACCCGGCCTTTTTCAATTTGCTGCAGCACCACCGGCGGGCTGGTGGTGTACAGGGCGTTGTGCAAAGGCTCATCCTTGAACTTGGCCAGCACCAGCGGCCAAATTTCTTGCAGTGCCATGTGGTAATTGCCTTCGGTGGAAAGCAGCAGATCGCAACGATCTACCTTGCCGTGCAGGTCGTACAGCATGTTCGAGGTGGGGTTGTGCAAGCTGGGCAGGGCCGCACCCTGATCCAGCGGCCACGCCAGAATGGTTGGGGCATCAATAACCGGTTTGCCGGTAATGGGTGGCATCTGCGCCAAGGTGGCCGATGTGGCGGAGGACAACAGGCAGGCTACAAGCCATTGCTGCAGGGATGTTCGATTCATGTGCTGGCACTCGAAGGGTGAATAAAAACAACAATAAAAACCACAATAAAAACAACCATAAAAACGGCACCGGGCCACCGCGATTAATCTACCCGGGTGGCGGCTTCGGGATACAATTCCGGCAATAAAAACACCAGCGCATCCAGCGGCAAGCCAAAGCGTACCGGCCCCAAGGGCGTATCCGAACGCAGCAAACCGCAGCCCAGCAAATTCGACATCAAACTGCGCGCCGTGCGCTCACCCAAGCCGGTCATTTGGGCAAACTCGCCACGGGTTACCGGCCCGGCTGCAAATACATGGTGCAGTGGCAAAATAGCTTCTGGTCGCAAGCCCTTACCCTGTGCCGCGCGAAAAGTAATGAGTGCGCTGATACGCTGTTTCATTTCGTCAAGCTGCAGCATGCGCTGCATGAATTGCACTTGATCCAGGCAAATATCCAGAAAAAACTCAATCCATTCCAGCAGCGCCCTGGTTGATAAATTACCGCGCCCATCAAAATCGCCCTGGCGTAATTGGTCTGCATTGTGCAGCTTGGCATAATACTGATTCACCGCCCGCGCCAGCCCCCGGTTGGGCGACCACAGCCCCTGCGACAAAGGCCAGAGCGCGCAATGACTTTGCAGGCGGATGGCGCGGCCATTGCCATCCCGAAACGGGTGTACCCAGGCAGTGCGATGGTGGCAACAGGCAATGCGTATCAAATAATCGTCCCAATTTGGCACGGCAGTTTGTTGCCTGCCATACACTTGATCGAGCCGGGCAAAAAAATCAGGCAAGGAAGCGACTGCGGGTGGAATATTCTGACCCACTGCCACCTCTTCGGTACGCCAGGCACCGGGCGAAATGAGATGACCGTCTTCGGTACAACGATCCGCTTCGGCCAGCCGTGAATACAAGGCGTGGTGGGCACTGGCCAAAAAAGTGCTGCTTAAGGGTGAAACCGATTCAGGGCTGAATTGAGAACCGAATTGGGAACTGAATTGCAGCTCCAACTGGCGCTCTGCCTCAATATGCGCCAGTGCGACCCTTTGCAGACGGGCAATATCGGGCCGATCCGAAAAATCTTGCCGCAGAGCGCGTTCAATATTGAGCGGATGAGTACTTTGCCCTTCGATCCGGTTGCTATAGTACGAATTCATGGAACGCACCAGCTCCCGCACCTCGGCGCGCGACGAAGCGTGCGCCGCAGTACTTAATTTTTCTGCGGCAAGCATAATTTCTTGCGCCTTCACTTGCAATGATGAAGGCACATTCGCAGGAAAAACCGGTTCAAACTGATGCGGGGAATCATACATATTTTTTGCCGACTTTTTTGCCGTTAAAATTTCTATCCAAGTATTTGATATTAAACCGGATTGTATTCTTCAAAGGAAAAATACTCAATCAAATTTTGCCGATATTTTTTCCGCTAAAAAACGTCTTACGACTGCAAATAATGGAATAACAGGCAAATTGTTCGATAATGGCCTGACCGATAGTTCTGGATGCACCGGTCACGAGCGCGGTTTTACCTGCGGCTTAATTGGTGGCGGGGTTGGTGATTTTAGCGCTTTGGGTTTCGCAAGTGAAAAACGGTGGCCGCGCCAAACGATAGTCAAATTAGTTTCGACCCGTTTGGCCTCATAATATGCAAATCACCAACAACCCGCACAAACATCTGGAACCGAAATGAGCACCGCGAACCCGATTGTCCAAATCAGTATCGAAGGCTTCAAATCCATCGCTACGCTAAGCCAAATACGGCTTTCGTCGATCAATATTTTGATTGGTGCAAATGGTAGCGGGAAAAGCAATTTCGTTTCATATTTCCGCTTGCTAGGGGAAATGGTTGAAGGTCGCCTGCAAAACTGGGTTAGCAATCAGGGTTCGGCGGATCGCATCTTAAGCTTTGGCATCAAGCAAACTGCCAGCTTAAAATCCCTGATTGAGTTCGGCGACAACCGCTACGAATTCACCCTGACGCCGACCGTTGAAGGCAACTTCAGCTTTGCCAGCGAGCGAGTTTTCTTCGCGGGCTATGGCGGAGTGTGGACGCCACTGGGCGAAGGGCATACCGAATCCCGACTCAAAGCCAAGTATGATGCCTCTCCAGCAACATCGGTGGCAGGCTATTGCTATCGCGCGCTGACCAGTTGGAAGGTTTACCACTTTCACGACACCAGTGACACGGCAGGCGTGAAACGCTATGGCGCACTGGAAGACTGTGATTACCTGCGTCAGGACGCATCCAATTTGGCCGCATTTCTCTACCGCTTGCTAAACGAAGCGCCGGAGGTGTACCAGCAGATCCGCAAAACCGTGCAATTGGCGATACCATTTTTTGATGACTTCGCCCTCAAGCCACGCCTGCTAAAAAGTGGCGATGAGCAAATCCGCCTGCTCTGGCAGCAAAAAGACAGCGATTATCCGTTATGGCCCAGTCAATTATCGGATGGGTCAATTCGCTTCATTTGCCTGACCACCGCCCTGTTGCAACCGGAACCACCTTCGACCATCATTATTGATGAACCCGAACTGGGTTTGCACCCGTATGCGATTACCCTGCTGGGCGCACTACTGCGCTCGGCCTCGCAGCGGATGCAGGTCATCGCATCGACCCAGTCAGTACAACTGTTGAACGAATTTTCCATTAACGATCTGATTGTGGTTGAGCGCAATCAAGGCCATTCCACTTTCAAACGGCTGGATGAAGATGATTTCAAAACATGGCTGGAAGATTACTCGGTTGGTGAGTTATGGGAGAAAAACATTCTGGGTGGGAGGCCACGAAAATGACCCGTGTGCATATTATTTGCGAAGGCCAAACCGAAGAAATGTTTATCGCTGACGTATTGGCACCCAGGTTGCTCCAGCACGGTGTCTACTTGATACCCTCATTGATCGGAAAACCCGGCCACAAGGGCGGCAATGTCAAATTCGAGCGGATATTGACTGATGTCCGGGCGCGACTCGGCGACTCATCCGCCTGGTGCAGCACTTTTTTCGATTTTTATGGACTCCCACCGGATTTCCCTGGCAAGGTGGAGGCAGGGAAAAAAAACCAAATTGCAGACAAAGCGGCTTGCATCAACACTGCACTTCAGCAACAACTGACGGCAAAACTCGGCGACCAGGCGATGCACAGGTTTATCCCGTATGTGCAAATGTATGAATTTGAAGGCTTGTTGTTTAGCGCACCAGCACAACTTGCGCTGGCATGTGACAATTCGCGCTTGCAATTACCGCTTCAAGCCATTCGCGAGCAATTTCCCACCCCGGAAGACATCAACAATAACCAGCACAGCGCCCCCAGCAAGCGCATCATGCAACTGTATCCCGGCTATGACAAACCACTACACGGTGCCATCGCCACACTGGAAACCGGACTGGATTTGATCCGGCGGGAATGCCGCTTGTTTGATCAATGGTTGACGCAAATAAGCGCTCTCGCCCCGTGAGCAAAGTCAAACCTGTGCCACCTGCAACAACTGCTTGGCCGTAATGCGCGTTTCATTCGGATAGCCAAAGGCATTATTGACATACACAATGCCATCGATTTGCACCTGGCGGTTGACATGGCTATGCCCGTACACATGCAGCTTTGATTTCAGTTGGCGCACCTGCAAATCGATCAGGCTGCTGCCCAGCACCGGGTACAGCGCGCGTTTGTCGGGCGGAATGAAGCCGGGCATGACATCGATGCGCGGCAGGAAGTGGGAAAAGGTCAGCACCCGCTGGTTCGCATTCAGTGTGGGCAAGGGCAGGTTGGCGGCCAGAAAATGCTGGCAAATTTGATGTTCGCTCCAGCCATCGGGCCAGCGGCAGGCTTTAAAGTCCATCCAGGCGTCCAGCAACATCTGGCCCGGTTCACCAAAGGAATAATCGTACCAGCCCAGCAGCGGCACGATGCACAAGTCGCCGCTGCGCCAGGTTTGCATGCTGGCACCGCAATCTTCAACCAGTTGGCGCAGCCGGGTAAATTTGTTGAGGCTATTGCCGAGGCTGTTGCCAAGGCTGCCGGGCGTTGTACCGTGTCGCCAGGCAGCGTCACGCAACACCCATAGATCATGATTGCCGGGCACAAATAGCACCTGCTTGAAGCAGGCCACCATGGTTTTCAGGCACCAGGCCAGTTTGTCGCTGTGGTCGGAAACATCACCGGCCAGGATCAACACATCATGTTGATAATCACTGCGCGACAGGCCCGCCACCCAGTCCTGGTTGCCGGAGTAATCAATGTGGATATCGGAAAGCGCAAAAATTCGCATGCAAGGCCATGACATGATGAGGGTTGATCGAACTGACCAGCGGGTCAGGCGGTATTGTACCGTGCTTGTGCAATTGCCCCGCGTTACAAAAACACCACCCAAACACCTTTCAATTTCAGTCAAATGGTGTTTTGTTGAATTATCAAGCTCATCGACTGGAATATGGCTTCACTTTCCAGTACCATTTTCAAATTCCAGTTCCCTATTTACTTGCAATAATCCTTACCTTCCAAGACGACTGAGGCTTACCGTGAATTCTAAAGAAACATCCGACCTCTATAACGCCGATCTGGCTCCCACTACCGCAGCACAACGCACCTGGCACTGGTATCACTTTGCCGCACTCTGGGTCGGCATGGTGATGTGTATTCCGGCTTATACGCTGGCGGCCAGTCTGGTGGAGGGCGGTATGTCGGCAATGCAGGCGTCGCTGACAGTGCTGCTGGCCAACACCATTATTCTGGTGCCAATGCTGCTGATCGGCCATGCTGGCACCAAGTATGGCATTCCCTATGCGGTACTGGCGCGCGCGGCGTTTGGCACCAATGGGGCCAAGTTACCGGCCCTGATGCGCGCGATTGTGGCGTGTGGCTGGTATGGGATTCAAACCTGGTTTGGCGGTCAAATGATTTATACCCTGCTCGGGGTATTGCTGGGCCACCCCCTGGAAGGTGACAAACTGCCGGGGCTGGGGATTAATCTGGCGCAGTTGCTGTGTTTTCTCGGTTTTTGGGCGCTGCAACTGTGGTTTGTGGTGCATGGGGTAGAGGCGGTGCGCAAGCTGGAAACGTATACCGCGCCGCTGAAAATCATCATCTGTTTTGTATTGCTGTGGTGGGTGTATGACAAGGCGGGCAGCTTTGGCCCGATCTGGACGCAACCGTCGCAGTTTGATGAAGGCGGCAAGCAGGCCGGGCAATTCTGGGTCAAGTTTTGGCCTTCGCTGACTGCCATGGTCGGCTTCTGGGCCACGCTGGCGCTGAATATTCCCGATTTCACCCGCTTCGCGCGCTCGCAACGCGACCAAATTATCGGCCAGAGCGTCGGTTTGCCACTGCCGATGGGCTTGCTGGCCTTGCTGTCGGTGATCGTTACCTCCGCCACCGTGGTGATTTACGGCAAAGCGCTGTGGGACCCGGTTGATCTGGCCAGCCGCATGACTGGTGCGGCGGTGCTGATCGCGCTGATTATTTTGATGATCGATACTGTCAGCGTGAACCTGGCCGCCAATCTGGTTGGCCCGGCCTATGATTTTGCCGCGCTCAATCCACGCAAAATCAGCTATAAAGTGGGCGGCTATATCACGGTCGGCATTGCACTGGTGATGATGCCGTGGAAAATTCTGGAATCGACCCAAGGCTATATCTTTACCTGGCTGATCGGCTATTCTGCGCTGCTGGGGCCGATTGCCGGGATTTTGATGGTGGATTATTACCTGATCCGTGGCACACGCCTGAATGTGGATGATTTGTATCGCGAAAACGGTGGTGCCTATGCCTACAAAAGCGGCTGGAATAGCGCCGCGATTATTGCTTTTGTGATTGGCGTGGCACCGAATATCCCCGGCTTTTTGCACGCGGCCTTCCCGGCGCTGGTGCCCAATGTGGCAGAACTGTTTACCACGCTCTACACCTATGCCTGGTTTGTTGGCGTTACGCTGGCGGCGCTGGTGTATGGGCTGTTGATGCGCAATCAGCGCAGCCAATAATCAATCAAAGTCAATCAAAGTCAATCAAAACCATTCAAAGCAAGCAGAGGAAACACCATGAGCACTTTATTGATACGCGGCGGCACCGTGGTAAATGCCGACATGACGCAACGCGCCGATGTGCTATGCCAGGATGGCATCGTGGTCGCGGTAGGGCCAAATATTGACGCACCAGCGGGCGCACAAATTATCGACGCCGGTGGTCAGTATGTGCTGCCAGGCGGTATCGATCCACACACCCATATGCAATTGCCCTTCATGGGCACGGTAACTTCGGACGATTTTTTCACTGGCACCGTGGCCGGGCTGGCTGGTGGCACCACCACGATTATGGATTTCGTGATCCCCAATCCGCAGCAATCGCTGCTGGAAGCCTTCCACACCTGGCGCGGCTGGGCCGAAAAAGCCGCCAGCGACTATACCTTCCACGTTGCCGTCACCTGGTGGGATGAAAGCGTGCGGCAAGACATGGGCACCCTGGTGCAGCAGCATGGGGTGAACAGCTTCAAGCACTTTATGGCGTATAAAAACGCGATTATGGCCAATGATGAAGTGCTGATCCACTCCTTCACCCGCGCGCTGGAACTGGGCGCGCTGCCGACCGTGCATGCGGAAAACGGCGAGCTGGTGTTTGAGTTGCAAAAGCGTTTGCTGGAACAGGGTATTACCGGGCCAGCCGGGCATCCGCTGTCGCGCCCGCCCGAAGTAGAAGGCGAAGCGGTGCAGCGCGCGATTGCGATTGCGAATATATTGCACACGCCAATCTATGTGGTACACGTTTCCTGCGCCGAAGCGCTGGATGCGATTAGCCGCGCCCGTGCCAATGGTCAGCGCGTGTTTGGTGAAGTGCTGGCCGGGCATTTGTTGATTGATGACAGCGTGTACCAACACCCGGATTTTGACTTTGCCGCCGCCCATGTGATGAGTCCGCCATTCCGCCCGGCACGCCATCAGGAAGCTTTATGGCGCGGCCTGCAAGGCGGTAATTTGCAAACCACCGCCACCGACCATTGCACCTTTTGCGCGACGCAAAAAGCCGCCGGGCGCGACAGCTTTGCCAAAATACCGAACGGTTGCGGCGGGGTTGAAGACCGCATGGCGGTGATCTGGGATGCAGGCGTGAATAGCGGCCGCCTGACCCCAAGCGAATTTGTCCGCATCACCTCCAGCAATGCGGCGCAGATTTTCAATATGTATCCGAAAAAGGGTTGCATTCGGGTCGGCAGCGATGCCGACATCGTGGTGTGGGACCCGCAAGCCACCCGCACCATTTCCGCCAAAACCCAGTTCGCCAAAAACGACTTTAATGTGTTTGAAGGGCGCACCGTGCGCGGCAACCCGAGCCATACCATCAGCCATGGCAAGCTGGTGTTCCAGCAGGGCCAGGTGATGGCAGAAATGGGTGCCGGGCGCTATATCGAGCGGCCCGCGTTTTCCTCCGGCAGTGCCACTTAGTTTTCAGAATCATTGTAAGCATCATTTCAAGGAAGCAAAATGGATCAGTTACGTATCAACGGCCAGCGTCTGTGGCAATCATTAATGGATCTGGCGCAAATCGGTGCCACCGAAAAAGGCGGGGTCAAACGCCTGACCCTGACCGATCTCGACAAGCAAGGGCGCGATCTGGTTATTTCGTGGGGCAAGGCCGCAGGCTTGCGCATTACCATCGACCAGATCGGCAATGTCTTCATGCGGCGCGAAGGGCGCAACCCGGCGCTGGCACCGGTCATGTCCGGCAGCCATATCGATACCCAGCCGACTGGCGGCAAATATGATGGCACCTACGGCGTGCTGGCGGCGCTGGAAGTGGTGCGCACCCTGAACGATCATGGCGTGCAGACCGAAGCGCCGATTGAAGTGGCGTTCTGGACCAATGAAGAAGGCTCGCGCTTTGTGCCGGTGATGATGGGTTCCGGTGTATTTTGTGGTGCCTTCAGCCTGGAACACGCGTATGCTGCCAAAGACGTGGAAGGCAAAACCGTGCAGCAAGAACTGGCACGCATCGGCTACGTCGGCAGCGAAGTGCCGGGGCAACACCCGATTGGTGCCTACTTTGAAGCACATATCGAACAAGGCCCGGTGCTGGAAGACGCTGACAAACTGATCGGTGTGGTGCCTGCGGTAATGGGCCTGAGCTGGTATGACTGCGTGGTGAACGGCATGGAAGCGCACGCCGGGCCAACCCCGATGCCGCTGCGCAAGGATGCGCTGCAAGTGGCCACCACCATCATGCAGGAAGTGGTGGCGATTGCCAACCGTTACCCGCCATATGGACGCGGTACGGTCGGCTTCGTGCAAGTGTTTCCGAACAGCCGCAATGTGATTCCGGGCAAGGTCTCGTTCAGCATCGATTTGCGCAATGTAAATGAGCCATTGCTGAACCAGATGCATGATGAAATTACCGCCTTTGTGGCAGCGCATGCGGCCAAAACCGGGCTGGCGATTTCTTTGGAGCTGGTATCCTACTTTCCACCCTGCCCGTTCCACCCGTCCTGCGTGGATGCGGTGCGCGCTGCCACCGCCATGCTGGGCTATTCGACCATGGATGTGGTGTCCGGGGCCGGGCATGATGCGATTTATGCGGCGCGGGTAGCCCCGGCTGGCATGATTTTCGTGCCGTGCAAGGATGGCATCAGCCACAATGAAATCGAAGATGCGCAACCGGCGCATCTGGAAGCGGGTTGCAATGTGTTGTTGCATGCGATGTTGGCAGTTGCCAAACCGCTCAACGCATAGCAGATACGGAAACATCCCGATTTCAAAAAATCCATCAGGAGCCACGCCATGCTCGATACCATCTTCCGCCACGCCAGCCTGCCGGACGGCAGACAGTCTATCGACATCGGCATCGCCAACGGCCGCATCGTCGCAGTCGAACCGGCGCTGGCAGCGCAAGCCGCGCAAGAAATCGATGTGGCGGGCGATTTGCTCAGTGCGCCGCTGGTGGATGCGCATTTTCATATGGATGCCACCCTCAGCTATGGCATGCCACGGGTCAACCAGTCCGGCACGTTGCTGGAAGGGATTGCGCTGTGGGGCGAGTTAAAACCGCACTTGACGCAAGATGCATTGATCGAACGCGCGCTGCGCTATTGCGACTGGGCGGTAGCGCGCGGCTTGCTGGCGATCCGCTCGCATGTGGATGTGTGCGACGACCGTCTGCTGGCGGTGGAAGCCTTGCTGGAAGTGAAACGCCGGGTCGCGCCGTATCTGGATTTGCAACTGGTGGCGTTCCCGCAAGACGGCGTGCTGCGCAGCCCGAGCGCGCTGGCTAACCTGAAGCGTTCACTCGATATGGGGGTGGAGGTGGTAGGCGGCATCCCGCATTTTGAGCGCACCATGGCAGATGGTGCCGAATCGGTGCGCATTTTGTGCGAGCTGGCAGCCGAACGCGGTCTGCTGGTAGACATGCATTGCGACGAATCGGACGACCCGCTGTCACGCCACATCGAAACCCTGGCCTACCACAGCCAGCGCCTGGGTTTGCAAGGCCGGGTAGCGGGTTCGCACCTGACGTCGATGCATTCGATGGACAATTATTACGTCAGCAAGCTGTTGCCGCTGATGCGTGAAGCCGGGGTAGCGGCGATTGCCAATCCGCTCATCAATATCACCCTGCAAGGGCGGCATGACACTTACCCCAAGCGGCGCGGCATGACGCGCGTGCCGGAACTGCTGGCGGCGGGCATCAATGTGGCCTTCGGTCAGGATTGCGTACTCGACCCCTGGTATAGCCTGGGCAGTGGCGATATGCTGGAAGTGGCGCACATGGGCTTGCATGTGGCGCAAATGACAGGGCAAGCCGCCATGCGCGCCTGCTTTACGGCGGTAACCGACAACCCGGCCAAAATACTGGGTCTGGCCGATTATGGCCTGGCCGTGGGTTGCCATGCCGATCTGGTCTGGTTTGACGCCAGCGACCCGATTGAAGCCTTACGCCTGCGCGCCGGACGCCGCATGGTGATGCGACGCGGCCACATCCTGAGCCAAAGCCCGGCGCAGCGTGCGCAATTGAATTTGCCGGGGCGCAGCAATGCGGTCGATTTCCGCTTGCGGGGCCAGCAGCAATACTTCCGTAGGGATGATAAATAATTACATTTCAATTATAATGGCGAGCTTAACCATACATTGTGCTTAAGCACCGGAGGAAAAAGATGGCCATTACCAGCAATAAATT
>JBDLSU010000891.1:0-3899 GCA_039799405.1 Pseudomonadota bacterium
GTCCTTGCTGGGCGCGGCCAGTTTGTTGTGTGCCGGGGAATTGGAGCGGCATTTCGCGGAGGATGCCTGTGATGCTGAAAACCACGTTGCGCAACAAGGCACCGATACGGCGTGCCCGCACGCGCTGTTTGATTTGGCTGATCTGGGGGCGGCGGCGCTTGATCCCGGCCATCCACTTTTTTCTTATCTGGAACCCGGCAGCTATGTGCGGGTTCGTTCTCCATGGAGTTTCCAATGAATCCTTCCGGTTTGATCGATCTGGTACCGCAAGCGCTGCGTGATGCATGGTGCCAAAGTGGCTTGTATCCTGATCGCACGGTGTACCAGATGTTTTGTCAGCACGCACAACAGCAACCAGAACAATTGGCGGTATTGTCGGCCACGCACAGCATGTCGTATGCCGCCTTGCAACAGGCGGCCCTGCGGCTGGCGGCCAGCTTGCGCGCGCTCGGGATTGTGGCGGGGGATGTGGTGGCTTGCCAGTTGCCCAATAGTTGGCACAGTTGTGCGATTGATCTGGCGGTGGCGGCGCTGGGGGCGGTGGTGGCACCGTTTCCACCGGGGCGCGGACGGCTGGATATGGAAGCCTTGCTCAAGCGCTGCGATGCGCGTGCCATGATTGTGGTGGCGCAGGCCGGGGATATCGATGTCTGTCAGATGATTGAATCGATCCGCCCGAATGCCTTGTCGCTGCGCCATTTGATCGTGCATGACGATAGCAGCGATGCTGTAACCGCAGCCGATGCTGCCACTGCGCTCAGGCCCGGCTGGCTCAGTTTGCAAACGCTGTTGCAAGCGCAAGCCTTGCGCGAAGATGAATTGCCACAAGTCTGCCCCAACAGCCCGGTGCGCTTGCTGGTGTCGTCCGGCACCGAGTCCGAACCCAAGCTGGTGGCGTATTCGCATAACGCCTTGCTGGGTGGGCGCGGGCGCTTTTTGCAGCGGATTCATCCGGCGCGGCAAAGTTTTCGTGGGTTGTATCTGGTGCCGCTCGGTTCGTCCTTCGGTTCCACCGCTACCTTCGGCGTGTTGTGCTGGCTTGGCGGGTCGCTGGCCTTGTTGCATCACTTCGAGACCCAGGCAGCGATTGCTGCCATCAGCCAACTGCGGCCGACCCATATTCTGGGCGTGCCAACCATGTTGCAGCGAATGGCGGCCGACCCGCAGTTGGCGCGCACCGACAAATCGAGCTTGGTGGCGCTGATCAGCGGTGGTTCGGTGATCGATCGCGCCAGTATTCGCCGTTGTATCGATGCCTTTGGCTGTGGCTTTATCAGCCTGTATGGCTCGGCTGACGGTGTGAATTGCCATAACACCCTGGATCAACCGCAAGACACGATTTTTACCAGCGTCGGCAAGCCCAACCCCGATGTGTGTTCCATCCGGATTGTGGGCGAACAGGGGCAAACTCTGGACACGGGTGAAGTCGGTGAAATTCTGGCACGCGGGCCGATCAGCCCGATGCAATACGTGAATGCGCCGGAGCTGGATGCCAAATATCGTGACAGCGAAGGCTGGGTGTATACCGGCGATCTGGGGCTGATCGATGCGCATGGCAATCTGGTTTTGGCCGGTCGCAAAAAAGACATCATCATCCGTGGCGGTGCCAATATCAGCACGGTGCAAATCGAAAATCTGGCCAACAGTCATCCGCAAGTGGTCGATGCCGTGTGTGTGCCGGTGGCCGACGCCGATCTGGGCCAGCGCGTGTGCCTGTGTCTGGTGTTGCGCGATGGTAGCGAACGCTTGTCGCTGCGCGAAATCAACCAGTTTTTGCGCGAGCAAGGGCTGGAGCTGAATAAACTGCCGGAATATTTACGCTTTTATCGCCAGTTTCCGCTCAACCCGGCGGGCAAAGTCGATAAAAAGAGTCTGGCGCAAGAAGCCAACCAGATGCTGATCCGGTTTCAACATGAATTGACGCAGGTGGCAGCATGAATGCGCCGGTATTGAATCAGCACGCTGCGGTGCCGGATGGGGGCGGTGCGGGTGGTAACGATGTTGCAAACGATGTTGATACCGCCTTTGCCACCGACTTGTGCCAGCGCATGCAAGCCTTTGTGCGCACCGCCATCTTGCCGCAAGAAAGTCATTTGGCGACAAACGGGCCGGATGCACCGCAACTGCGCCAGCGCCTGTATGAATCGGCGCGGCAGGCCGGTTTATGGGGCCTGTTCTATCCGCAATCGATGGGCGGCAAACTGACGCAACTGGCGGCCTATTTGCCGGTGGGCGAAGCCGAAGGCTATAGCGAATATGGCCCGGCGCTGGTCGGCACCCATGCCACGCTGGATGCGCACATGCTGGCGCGCCACGCCGGTGCTGATTTGCGCCAGCGTTATCTGGCGGCACTGGCCGAGGGCAGTGTCATTCCCGCCTACGGCATGTCGGAACCGGACAGCATCGGCTCGATTCCAGCCACCATTCGCACCCGTGCCAGGCTGGAACAGGGGCAATGGATTATTGACGGCCGCAAGTGGTTTATTTCGCGTGCGGCGCAAGCCAGCTTTATCACGGTGGTGGCACAAACCGGGGGCGGGCAAGAAGCGGCCTTGTCGATGATTGTGGTACCCACCAGCACGCCGGGGGTGCAATTGGGCCGGGCGCTGGATGTGCTGGGGCAATTTGGAGCGCAGCATGAAATCAGCTTCGATCAGGTGGCGGTGCCGCAGGCGTTTATGCTGGGTCAGCCGGGCCAGGGTCCGGCGCTGATGCAACAACGGCTGGGCCTGGGTCGTAGTCTGCGTGCCATGCACTGGCTGGGTTTGGCCCAGCGCTGCTTTGACCTGATGTGCGAGCGCATCGTATCGGCGCGCGGCATCACGGCGCGGCTGCCAGAGAAGCAACTGGTGCGCCAGCATGTGTATGCGGTGCATAGTGCCATCACTAGTGCGCGCGCACTATTGCAACTGGCCGCGCAGCAGATCGATGCCGGGCAAGCCTCTGATCTGGCCGTCAACAGCGCCAAGCTGGCCGCCTCCAATGCGCTGAGCCTGGCGGCCGACCGCGCGATTCAAATCTACGGGGCCGAAGGCTTGAGCTACCTGACCCCGCTGGGGTCGATTTATCGCAATGCGCGCAGCAATCATATTCTGGATGGCACCGACGATGCGCTGATCAACGCCATCGGCAAACGCCTGCTGGAACAATATGAAGCGCGGCGCGTCGATCATGCCGCCAGTGACTGGCCCGGCCAATCCGGCCTGCAGGCAGATCTGCAATCCGGACAACAATCCGGGCCGCAACCCGATCTGCAATTTAGTCATCAATCCGGCCAACAATCCGATCCGCAATCCAACCAATCTGCCAAGCAAATCAGGAGCGCAGCATGAAACCCGTATCGTCAGACCCCGGCCAAAACGGCCAAAGCGGCCAAAGCGGCCAAAACGCCGAAACCAGCACGCGCACCGGGATGGCGGCCACCCGTCCACTGCCAGCACTGTTGCCTCTGCTGTTATTGCTGGCCATGGCCATGCCGATGTTGGTGTTATATGCCATGGGCGCGCTTGGCCCGATGCTGCTGCCAGCCTGGCAGATTCAGGCCGGGCAACTGGGCTGGATCAGTAGCACCAGCTTTGCCCTGGCTGCCGTGCTGTCATTGTGGGCGGGCCGGGTGGTGGCGCAGTTGGGTGCGCGCCGTAGCCTGATCGCGCTGTTTTTGGCCTTGGCGCTGGCTTATGCATTGATGATCAGCCTGCACGGATTTGCCGGGGTGGTGCTGGCGCTGGCAGTCGGTTCGCTGGCGCAGGCATTGTGCAACCCGGCCACCAATCTGTTGATCGCACAACAGGTGCCGGCCGCGCACAAGGCACGCGTGGTTGGCTTGAAGCAAGCCGGGGTGCAATTGGCGGCACTGTTTGCCGGACTGGTGCTACCGGCCATGGCGCAGCAGTGGGGTT
>JBDLSU010000892.1:0-4056 GCA_039799405.1 Pseudomonadota bacterium
CCTGGCTGTACTCACGTCTGGAGCAAGGCAAACAACTGGGGCAGCAGGCGCTGGCGCTGGCCAGTGCCCATCAGGACAGTGATGCCATGCTCGATGCCTGGTTTGTGTTGGGATCAATCGCCATCGATTGCGGTGTACAGGCCGATGTGCAGCGTTACTGGGCCGCAGCACTGGACTGGTGTGCCACCCCGGCGCAGCCAGCCCACGACCCCGAGCGTCTGGCCAATTTGCAATTGACGCAAGGCTATTGGGCCATGTTGTGCAACCGGCAGGCACGCATGCCCGACTGGGAACAACAACTGGCAACTGCCAGTGCCCGGCCTGCCCTGATGGCGCTGGTACATGACTATCGTTCGATACTGGCCAGTTTCGAGCACGATTATGGAGCCTCGATTACCCATAGCATCGACGCCTTTGAAGCCGCCTTGCTCACCGGACAAATCCGGCGTGCCGTCAGTACCGCCACCAATGTCGGTGACGATTTTGCCAACCTGAATGACGATCAGAGCGCACTCGAATGGATGCAGCGCGCCCTGGAATTGGCGCGCCTGAGCAATTGGCCGGTATCGGTCGGGCTGGGGCTGGCGCAGACCGCCAATATTTTGCGCCGCCTGCAACGCTTTGACGAGGCCGCCGCCTTGTTACAAGAAGCGCTACAGGTCATGGAGGCCCTGCCCAAATCGCGCAATTATGCCGTGACCCTGCTGTATTTGGGCGACCTGATGCTCGATCAGCAGCAATATGACGAAGCGCTGGAAATTGCCCGTCAACTGGAAGCCCATGCGCGCCACCTGGGGCAGGCCGATTTTGGTTTTTATGCCTATAGCCTGCAAGTGCAGGCCCTGATGCGGCTTGGCCGTGCGCGCGATGCCTTGCAAGTCGCCTTTACTGCGCTCGACACAGCAGGCCAGCAGAGCGATAGCCTGTCTCAAATTGTGGCATTGAAAAACCTGGCCAGCTTATACCGAGAAAACCGCGATTTGCAATTTACCGCGCGAGAAGCCGATTTCGATGACCCCGTCATATTCTATTTGCAACAAGCCTGTCAGGTGGCGCAGGCGATACCCGGCTATACCACTCCCGCCGATTTGCTCGACGCCTTGGCGCAGGCCTGGGCCAGCCGGGGCAATAGCCAGCAAGCCTTCACCTATGCGCGCCAGGCCAATCAAGCACGCGATTGCCTGTACCGGCTCGATGCCAGCAACCGTTCGGTCGCCATGCAAGTGCGCCATCAGACCGAGCGCGCCCGCACCGAGAGCGAACACCACCGCCAACTGGCACAAGCCGAAGCCCAGCGCGCCGAAGTGTTGCAGCAAACCAGTGCCACGCTGGCGCATCTGGGCGCGGTCGGGCAGGAAATTACCACCCATCTGGATGTCGCCGCAGTCTTTTCCACCCTGAACCGGCATGTCAACAATTTGCTCGATGCCAGCGGTTTTTCGATTTACCTGACCCAGCCCGATGGTTTGTATCTGTCGCGTGCCTTTGGGCTGGAAATGGGCAAACCACTGCCACAATCGCAGATCGCCATCTCCGACAGTCGCGCCAATTCAGCCCGCTGCGCGCGGGAACAGCGCGAACTTTTGCTTGATCTTGATACCCAATCACCCACCCATTTGCCCGGCACGCTGCATAATCACACCGCCCTGTTTGCACCGCTCAAGGTGGGCGCGCAAATGCTGGGCGTGATGGCAGTCCAGTCGCTCAAGCGCCACGCCTATGATGAACGGGCCTGTCTGATCTTTCGTACCCTGTGCGCCTATGGCGCGATTGCGCTCGACAACGCCAAAGCCTACCAGCGCCTGCAAGATGCGCAAAGCAAGCTGGTGGCGCAAGAAAAACTGGCCGCACTCGGTGCGCTGGTGGCCGGGGTAGCACATGAACTCAATACCCCGCTCGGCAATAGCCTGATGATGGCCAGCGCCCTGGAAGAAAAATCGCGCATGTTTGAAAAGCAGGTGCAAAACCAGCCATTGCGGCTGGAAGACCTGAATAACTTTATTCTCGATACCCGTGAAGCCGCAGTCTTGATCATGCGCGGCTTGCGCAGTGCCACCGATCTGGTCAACAGCTTCAAGCAAGTTGCGGTAGACCGCACCAGCGCCCAGCGCCGCCTGTTTGACCTGCAGCAAACCTGCCATGAAGTCATCGCCACCATGATGAACCAGGTGCGCCACGCCGGCTATGGGCTGGAACTGGACATGCCAGTGGGCATCCGCATGAACAGCTACCCCGGCCCGCTCGGCCAGGTCATCGCCAACTTCATCAACAACGCCCTGCTGCATGCCTTCGACGGCCGCGCCACCGGCTGCATGAACCTGTCGGCCAGCCAGCCCCAGGCCGGGCGGGTGCAAATCGTGTTTGAAGACGATGGCATCGGCATTCCGGAACAACACCTGTCACACATCTTCGACCCCTTCTTCACCACCAAAATGGGGCAGGGCGGCAGTGGCCTGGGCCTGAGCATTTGCTATAACATCATCACCCAGATTTTGAATGGCAAAATCGAGGTAGTCAGCACCCCCAGGCTGGGCACCCGTTTTGTGCTGGATTTGCCGCTGGTGGTGGCGGAGCATGAGGCGGCGTGAACCTTCAACCGATTTGCCCCTGGCAATAAGCCTGGGTAATCGGACTACAAGGATTTTCAAATATGGTCTGGCTACGCCCACTTTCAACCACGCAACCACAACCCTGATCGACCCAGCACACGGTGACGCTATCGGACAGGCGGCGCGCCTGGGCCAGATTATGGGTGACCATCAAAATGGTATACCTGCCTTTCAGGCCAAGGATTAATTCTTCAATCACCTGGGTGGCAATCGGGTCGAGTGCGCTGCAGGGTTCATCAAAGAGCAAGACCTCCGGCTGTAGCGCCAGTGCGCGGGCAATACACAGCCGTTGTTGCTGGCCACCCGACAAGCCGAGCGCACTGTGCTGCAAGCGGTTTTTCACTTCTTCCCATAATCCCACGGCCCGCAACACTTGTTCCAGCCGCAGGGCCAGGTTTTGTGCGTCGCGCACACCGTGTTCACGCAAAGGAAACAGGATGTTTTCCGCGATCGACAAGGGAAACGGGTTGGGTTGCTGAAACACCATGCCGACGCGCTGGCGAATCCGGTGCGCGGGCAGTTTGTCGCTGCGGATATTTTCCTGATCCAGAAAAATCTCTCCTTCGACCTGGCATGAAGGGATTAAATCCGAAATTCGGTTAATGCTGGAAAGTAAGCTGCTTTTGCCACAGCCGCTTGGGCCGACCAGCGCCATCAACTCACCACTGGCCACTTGCAAAGCAGCCTGACGCACAGCAATGCGCTGGCCATAACGTACCGTCAGGTTGTGGAGCCGTAAGGCCGGCGGGCGACGTTCTGCAATGAGTCCGGCGGGGGAAAGGGTGTGGCTCATTTCGGGGTTCCTTTGGCTTGCCAGCGTACTATGCCATGGGCCAGTGCTTGAATCATCATTGAAAGTGTCAACAACACCAGTGCAGTCGCGGCGGCCGGGGGACTGCCGCCAGTTACATTCATGGCCAGATCATAAATATGCACCGCCAGGGTGCGACCGGAATCAGACCAGCTTTCCGGCCAGCGTGTTACATAGCCTGCCGTAAACAGCAGTACCGCCGTTTCTGCCAGCACCCGGCCGCTGGCCAGAATTAATCCAACGGCAATGCCGGGCAGGGCAAACGGCAACATCACCCGCCAGATAAAACCCGCCTGTGAAATATCGAGGGCAAAAGCGGCCTGACGGTAGCTGACCGGGCAAGCCCGCAGTGCTTGCTCGGCACTGCGCACGAACAGCGGCAACACCATGCAGGCCAGAGTCAGACCACCGGAGAGAATCGAAAAGCCCATGCCCAGCTCGACACAAAATACCCGATTGCCGAACAGGCCAAAAATGATCGAGGGAATGCCACCCAGTACGTCCAGTGCCAGTTGCAGACTACGTCCGGTGCGACTTTGCTGATCGACATTTTCGACCAGAAACAGGGCAGCACCCAGTCCCAGCGGCAGCGCTGCCAGCAGGCAGATGGCCAGAATCCACAAGGTTGACAACAGT
>JBDLSU010000893.1:0-7730 GCA_039799405.1 Pseudomonadota bacterium
GTGGTGATGGTAAGTCCGGGAAAACAATCTCATTGACCAGTGTATTTGATGCAGTCATAAGGCTTAACTTGGGTGGCGGCGGTGGTAGGTCGGGCGGGACAACTTCGGCGACGAGCATTGCGTGTTGGTTGATTGCCAGCACACCAATAGGGGCGGCAAATTCTGGAAAAAACATAGCGAGTCTCCGTATTGTTCTAATAATTCCGGGGAGTGTAGCATAATTTACCGAGACGCAGGTATCGGTTGGTGCGGAAACAACATGCTTTGTGCAAATGATTATTGCATTACGGCATGAAGGTGCGGTATGTTGCAGCAGATATCCTTGCACGGTCACTGCATACCATTTATACCCCGTCCAGATAGTTGCGGTGCCAACGGCAAAACCAGGTCTCAACCCGGTACGCTCCCTGGGTAATTTGATGCAATTCGGCTTTTTTGCCCGACATGCGCCTGTTAGATTCAATGCACCGGAAACGACAAGGGGCAATCCCATATACTTGCGCTCGACAATCAATTGTCGCCAAAACCTTATTGCATTAGCTATTCCCCATCTTTTTTGGAAGAATGAATCCGCAATCAATATCAAATGTTTCATTGAAAATATCTATCGAGTTGCTTATTTTAGTCAAAATAGGCAGATTTCTACACATTTTTCGTTTACATGGCTTAAATGCTGTGCTATTCTGCTCGCCTTGATTGTTAAGACACCCATATCGCCATGGGCATAATAGTATTGCAATGGTGCAGGTGGTTGCGTGGCTTTCGCCCCTTCGCTAACACAATAATCAATAATGTCGCGCAAAATATTTTATTTGCATGGTTTGTAAATTGAATGGCAACATAGCTGCATGCGATATGAAGCCAAGTATCCAAGCATGTTGTGCGGAAAGCCGCCTACATGGTTGCCAAATCTAAATTTGCCCCAGTCTACCGGGGCAATTGAGGAACAATGCGCCAGATTGATGGTGTATTGGGTGTAAGAGTTGCTGCTGGCAATGTTGCAGCAGTTTTGTTAATTTTTTTTAAATTTAAATCAAATCATGAAAAAATCTGTAAAATTATTCGTTTTCGCCCTGCTTGCATCCGCAGCAGCCTCTTCGTTTGCGTATAAAAACGCGGATCTTGGATGCTATTTCCGCTGTGGTGCTGCGGGGCTTGACTTCCCGACTTGCAGCCGGATTTGCAACTACTAATCTACATTAACCAAAATGCGCTGGTGGCGATGGTTCCAACAGCGCATTCATTCATTCATTTCAGGAGTCAGCCTTGAAGTTACTCGCCTTTGCGGTTTTATTGTTTTGCTTGAATTGTGTGGCCTATGCCCAATCTGCTTGTATTGCACGCTGTGAAGCAGAAATTGGGTTGGGCGATAGCCGTTGTCCAGAGATTTGTAAAGGTGTCCCGGATAAGCGTAAAGCCAGAAAGAAGGCGGATGGGTCTGCATCAGCCGCTTCGGCATCTGCCCCTTCATCGACATCCGCATCCACTCCCAAAAAAGAACCCGCAGAACTAAAAGACGCCAAAGCCGCTTTTGAAAGCGGTCAAGCAGCGGGCAAGTAAGCATGAACAATGCAGCCAAGCGGCTGTTTTTGGATAGGAGTACCCTTTGAAGTTATTTATCACCAGCATTTTAATGCTGACAACAAGCTGCATGGCTAATGCCCAATCCACTTGCCTGTCTCGTTGTGAAGAAGTACTCGCCGTCAATTGTGCCGAGATATGCAAAGACTTCCCAGAACCAAGCAAGCGCAAGAGAAAGGATACTGTTGCCGCATCGGCATCCACTGCAACGGTATTCGCTTCATCGTCTGCATCTGCTTCCGTGCCCAATAAATATCCCAGCGAACCCAAGAACGCCAAAGCCGCTTTTGAAAGCGGCCAAGCCACCAGTAAATAACCATGATCAAACCTGTTTTCAGTCTTGCAGCAAGCTGCTGCAAAGGCCCTGCGTTAGTCGCATTCACTGGTTGCTGCCTGTGCATGTCACTGCCAGTCTTGGCGCAACAACCCGAGAGCAATGAAGAGTCGCAAAAGGTAACAGTCCAGGGTGAAAAGGTGGAAGCATCCGGCGCACGCGAAATTGTAGCGGGCAAAATTATTCTGGGCCGCGATTGGCTTGATCGCGCAGCCAGCAGTACCGTAAGTGAGGCACTCCGGCGCGAATCTTCGGTCAGTGTTGGCTCTGGCGGAAAAATTAGCCTTAAAGGCTTATCTGGCTACACGCAAATCTTATTGGATGGTCAAGCCTCTACTGGTAGTGCCAATCCTTTGGATATGCACCCCGCCCTGATTGAGCGGGTAGAAATTATCCATAGCGCAACCGCGGATTCTGGCCCATTTGGTTTGGCGGGTACCATCAATGTCGTGACCCGTAATCGACGCAAGGCTCTTCCCAAACTGATGAATCTGGATTTGGATTCCGATGGCAAGGGGGGGCGCGCAAATATGAACTTACAAGGTGGCTGGCGTGAAGCCACCGGTACGGTTTTGAACCTGACCGTTGAAGCCAAGCGAGAGCGTACCAGCCGCAATGGTGACTCATCATGGTTTGCGTCGAATCAACATGGCCCGGTTAGTGTCAGCACGGAGTCAACAGAAGTCAAAGCATTGACGCAAACCGCTTCAGTCAAGGGAACGTTAAATTGGAAGCCGACCCAAATGGACGAACTACAGTTCAAGGGATCGTTGTTTCTGATCAAGCTGGGTCAGGACAATAGCAGTAACTTAACCAGTGGCCCGCCATTTGTGGAAGGTGGTATTCGTCCTGATTCGGCCCAATTCGGCGATTGGCAGAATGGAAGCAGTGCCACAGTTGGCGCTCAGTGGCGGCACAAGCTAAGTAATGGCAGCAACTGGATAGCATCACTGGATTTGACCGAGGAACAGCAAAAGCAAAATCGGGATGCCAACACGCTCTGGTCGCCAAACCTGTCCAACCGACTCAGCGTGCATGACGATACGGACAAGCATTTTGCGAGAGGCCGGTGGCAATTCGCTTTGCCCAATCGCGCCGGGCATAGAGTGCAATTTGCTCTCTCATCCGAACTTGTTACCCAAAATAGCGATAAAAATACGATTATCAACGGCATTGCCGCAAGTGGCGTTCAACTGGGTAGTTATGAAGCCCGTTTGTGGACTTTGAATAACGCGGCATGGCTGCAAGATGACTGGAATGTGTCAGAAACGCTGGACGTAAAATTGGGCTTGCGGCAAGAACGACGCACGGCTCGCCTGAGCGAAGGTGATTTCTTCGCTCGGGTCGCTGCCAATCTGACCGCACCTTCGCTCAACTTGGCCTGGAAGCTTGATCCGGAGGGCGAACGCACCGTGACGCTGGGCTTGGCACGTAGTTTTTCTACCATCGGCGCAGCCATGTTAAATCCACGTCCGGATATTGCCGGTACCAGCCTATGCACACCCAATTTAGGCTGCGGTACCAATGACCCTACCACGCCTGACCGGGCTGGCAATCCAGCGCTGCGCTATGAAAAGGGTTGGGGCCTGGATTTTGGGCTGGAAAGCCAGTTTGGTAAGGAAAGCCAATGGAGCTTGCGAGGATATCGGCGCTGGATTAACGACACCTTTGCCTGGATCACCGAGCGGGAGGTGGTGCCATGGGCTAATGTGCCACGCTGGGTAATGCGGCCACGTAATGCCGGGAAGGCTAGCGCCTATGGTGTAACCATCGGGCTTGATACGCAACTGAGTGACTGGATTGAAAAAGCACCGGAATTGGGCATCAATGCCAGCCTGCAATGGAATCAATCACACTTAAGCACCTTACCCGGCCCGGACAACCGATTGGAAGGCCAGCAGCCTTGGTCTGGCCGACTTGGGTTGAGTTATAAGGTCAGCGATAAACCGCTGGAGTTACAAGCTGACGTATTGATCAATCCGGCCAACTGGTGGCAGGCATCCAGCGACCGGCGAATTTATACCGACACCTGGCGCGAACTTTCGGCCAAAGCTATTTGGACATTTTCACCTCAACGCAAATTGATTTTGGCGCTTCAGAACTTGCTGACATCCAGAAGTCGAAAACTAACCGAATTTGACGGTGATCCGGCGCTGCAAAACGCAACTCGTCAGAACTCGCGCGTCAATTTGTCGGTACGTTTTGAGTCAAGCTTTTAATAACCTGCAACACATCTTTACCTTTAAATAAATTGAAAGTTGTCATCAACATGAAACCAGCATTGAAATCGATTGCCATCAACCTCTTGACGATTGCACTTGCCGTCGCCATCGGCCTCCCGGTCGGAATGTTCCTAATGCGCCAATTCAACGCCACCCAAGGCGCGCCGACGCCAACTGTACTGAGCAGCGATGTAGCCAAACAGGTATTTAAAGACGGCGCATCCGATCTGGTGCTCTTTGCCTCCACAACGTGCGATTATTGCAAAGCGGGTATCCAGATGCTGAATAAGGCGGGTGCCCACTACAAGGTGTATTACATCGATCAGGATACCCAAGCCAGAAAGACCTATGAATCGATGAACACCAAGGGGGTGCCGGTTTTGATCTCCAAACAGCAATATATTATTGGCTTTAGCGAACCAGTGTGGCAATCGTTTTTGGATAAAACAGCAATGGCTTCAGCTAAGACCGTCCATTAATTTGCCAATTACTTATTTTACAACTCAACAACATGATTAAATTTTCATTATTCCGACGCTGGATGCTGGCGTTTGCCGTAGCTTTGCCCTTGGTAAACAGTATGGCCTACGCACAATCCCCCGTGCGATCTACTGCCGTTGAAGTCGTTTTAGCTGAATCACCCAAATTTAATCTGTCAACAATTCATGTGGATCGTGACGGAGCCAGTTTTTTGTTTGTCGGAACGCGCCATACGTTCGACCCACTCAATCCGCAAATCGCCGGGGTAGAAAAGCTTTTCAAGGCATTTGCGCCAACCTTGGTATTGGTGGAAGGTGGTGATTGGACGATTGCCCCCAACAAACAGGAAGCCGTCCAGCGCTACAGCGAACTAGGGTTTACTGCGTATTTGGCGGCGATGGACAAGATAAAAATCCAGTCAGCCGATGCGGATTTTTCTACTGAAATTGCAAATGGCCTGAAGCACCATTCCGCTGAAGATATCCGGCTCTATTACGCCTTACGCTATGTGCCTCAATGGGCAAAGCAAACGAGCGCCTTGAGCATTGACCAACAAATGGCGCAATTGCTGGCATCGCCCGAGTTTGCCCGGCATTTCCCACAACAAACCCGGCCCCGTTCGATTGCAGAATTAGAAAGCCTGTGCGCCGCACGTTTGCCTGGGCTGAACGACTGGAGAACCGTACAATTTGATTTGTCATTCCATGGCATTAAGCAAAGCCTGCTAACAGAAATTGATCGAACCGTTTCAGTATTCCGTAACGACCATATGGCACAAAAGCTGATCAAAGCGGTAGACCAAGGTGAACGTGTGTTTGTGATTGCTGGCGTGACCCATTTGGGTAAAATTGTTCCCCAATTGCAAGCCAAGTATTTCCCACCAAAACCTGAGTCGCCAAATGGGGGCGAACAGGCCAGTGGTAAGTAAAGCGTTGTGCAGCGCTGTACCCGATTTCTTGGTCGCCGTTCGTGGGTACAATCCAGTAAAGCATTCATTTATCACGCCAATTTCATGTAAATGAAATTTAAGTCACTGTCTTTCTGGAGTTTTGTCGTGGTAAAAATACAATTAAGTGCACTACCAAACGAAATTGTTCAATTGATTATGCACCCTGATCCCCTGATCGGGACAGATATCAGGATTGAGGATGAAAACGGCGGTTTAATCGCCGCAATTATTCCGGCTGACGCCTACCAGTTTTTCCTTAAGGAAATTGAAAAGCGGGAGGATGAAATCGACTCGAAAGCGGCACAAAATAAAATCCTATCTGATGAAATATCCATTTTCGGGTAGCGTTTCAACATGGTAAATTCCTCATCTGGGTACCAATCAGCGATTGCGGATGTGCGCCGCCAGTTTGTGGCGAAGCAGCAGGGTGATGCGGGGAAGGATTCGGGAATGGATTCGTGAAGTTTTGCCGATGCTTGCGATACAAGTGGCAATGTGGCGGTGCTCAAAAAGATTGACAAGCACCGCCCTGCCTTGGCCTGCGTTAAACAAATAACGCAAATGGTGTTCTGATACTATGGTTTGATTGCCAAAGCAATTAGCAATCTGAACAGCAGCTTCCACAATCGTTGTCTACACGAATGCCACATGCTGTGGTCGAGCCACAAGTAAGACAACAACGCCCTGCACTGATAACATTATTTGTTTGCGCAAGCTGACCAGCTTTGCCCGGGCTATTGCATTGCGCACCATCATTGACGCTGCTAACGGGCTGGTGCTCCACCAGTTCAATTTTAAAATTCATCCCGCCGTGCGAATAGGTTGCTTCGCCAAATGTCGCAACACTAATGACTGCACCCGGTGTAACAATTTCTTGCTTGTTCGCGTCAAGCGTAATATTGAAAATTTTCAAGGCAATGGGTGCTGATTTTGATTCGGATGCGACAGGCACGATCCCAATACCACGGTTTTCGTTGGCAAAGAAAATGGTGCCCATCTCACCTTCGCGTAGCATGATGCGAGTGATGCTGCCATCTGGCAGCGTTATTTTTGTCCAATGTGTTTTAGCGACTGGCGCATTAGGTACAGGCTTTGCAACAATGTCACTACTTTGCGCAAAACACAGGGACGAAGTGGCAATGATGCCAAGGCACAACAATAATTTTTGAATGAATCGCATAATTTTCTCCGTGGTGATAGTTTTAATGGTGAAGCGGGATTAATTTTACTATTGGGATTTAATGATGAGGTAAATCAGTTCCAAATTAAATGAGCGCTTGCTCTAAATTCGCTGATTTTTAAAGGGTAGGCGGTAGCCTGAAAAATGCAGTGGGTTACGTTAAAGGATTCAGATTGAAATTGCCCATCAAATTTAGAAATAGAGATTTCCTTTCTTTAAATGAAATGAAATTTGCCATCGATTAAGTACTTAAATTCACATTGAGAATGGTGTATTTTGTCATTAGAGAAAAATACAGTACTTATTCCATGTAAATTAGTGACCATATGCACCTTTAAAAAGGCAGATATTAATTTTTTTTTGCGATGCAAAAAAACAACGAAAAATGCAATTTTGCAACAATTTAGCCTCTTTCTACGACACGCAGGCGCGCAATTTGAACAAATGACAGGAGGTATGGAACACACGATGCATACCCCTGCTGTAGCGCTGGTCAGTTAAATGTGTATCTGCGCCGGTGCTTCAATGGCTGCGTAGGTTACTGGTTTTTTGTATCACTGGTGGCCCTGGGAGTGGGACTTGGCACGATCAAGGTTGGTAGCCTGTCTCACAATTTGTAGCCCTTGGATATCGACCACAGCAACAAACCCAACAAGCCCAAGACCAGGACTTTTATTGCCGAACTCCATAACCCGTGCCCCAGTTGGGCGTAAAAATCCTCTATCATGGCTTGTTTAATCTGGATCACAAATGCCTTGATATCGGCATCGGTGAATTTTCTGTTGTTGTCGTCTTGTTCTGGCGTTTCCATGCGGTTTCCCTGTTTTTTGGGTTAGCGCGCCCTTTGCAGGCTATCTGCCACGCGCTAACGCCTTGCTTAAATTGCCTATCGACTTAATCACCATGTCCAGCCGTTCAATCTGGGCCAGGTCGATTTTTTGATGGACATCCCGTGACTTTTGCCATTGCGCAAAGGCTTGGCTG
>JBDLSU010000894.1:0-4003 GCA_039799405.1 Pseudomonadota bacterium
CGACGTTACCACGCCTTCGGGGATCGATTCACTGTCGCCTATCGTTTCCAGTGGCAACTGGGCAAAGGCAAAATCATTGGCCCAGGCCGCTGGCGCTGGCGCAGCCCGTAAGCTGGCTGGCGCACCCATCCATGCCAGCAACAGGCACAGACAACACAACAGGCGGGTGCAATGGTTTTTCATTTCCGGATATCAAGCGGGCGATTAAATAAAGGTAACAGCCGACAGCGGCCTCAGTATGACGCAATTAGTATCGTATCCGGTCAAAATGGCAAGCTTTTTTACGCCACTGTGGCAAGACCATGTCACCATAATGGCCTGTGCTATACTCATTTCGCGTTTTCATTGGTGATAACAAGGTCAAGTCCCGCCCAGGTGTTCTGACTCGCGAGTTCAGACTGGCGCAAGCGGCGCTGCCGTCTTGTGTACCGCAAAATTTGATAGTTTCGGGTTCGATTCCCGAGGACGCTCACCGCCCTTAAACCGGCAATAGATTTTTCAATCTATGTTGTATCTCAAGGTAGTAATTCTGTCGTACCGTTGTAAAACTCCCGCCCCGGTGGGAACCAATTCCTGCTGTAGCAGCCAGGGTAGTGCTAGCGATATCACTTTCCGGGATGCTACGGCAACGCCGTCATGCCTTGCATGAAGAACCGCACAGGCAGGTCAGCAAATGGGTCAAGCAAAATATCAGCGCTGCACCAGCGCCTGCTGTTCTTTGGCAGGAACTGCTGTAGCGTGTGGTATGCGCTGCACCCGGTGGCGTGACCTGTCTTGCCTTCATCCGCATGGCGTCGGGGACGGTTCTTGTCGGGGCTGTAACCTGCATAAGGCCAGCCCATGTTGATCAAACGTCACCGTATTACCGAAAGCCAGATCGGCTTCGCTTTCAACCGCACCGGATTTGAAACCGTGCTGGAACGCGGCACCCATTACTTGCCGAGCAGCAAAAGGCTGGAACTCTGCAATTTGAACGACTTCCCGGCCCAGCTACCCCAACTGGAATGGCTGGCCGCCAACCACGCCCAGGCGTTGCAGCCGCATCTGGAACTGGTCAAAACCGGCATCGATGAAATTGCCATGCTGTGCCGGGGCCAAACCCTGCAATTTGTGTTGCCCAATCAATTGCAAGCATTTTGGAAAAAAGGCATGGCAGTAGAAATGCTGCGCACCCGCCTGCCCGCCAATTTACAAGTGCCGACCGAATGGCTGAACAAGTTACCGCGCGGTGTCTCGCAAGGCTGCATCAAACAAATGACCATTCCCGCCAACAGCTTTGGCCTGTTATTTGCCGACACCGTGTTCTGCAACTTTTTGCTGCCCGGTGAGCATGCCTGGTTTGACGTGCTGGCCAAAACCCAGTGCCATGTGCTGCGTGAAACCCAGGTCGTCAGCAATAAAGACATCATGCAAGCGATTTTGCAAGCCACCGCCTCTGGCAACCATGCGGCAGCCAGTGAACAATTGCGCTGCGTCACGGCAGGCGAACAGGAACTGGTAGCGTTCTGGGACAAAACCGAACTGGTACACCTGTGCGCCCCCACCAGCCAGGTGCTGGCGCACCATGCCTTGACAACCGAAATCATCTCACTACAAGCCGCACCGCAGCCCTTGGCCGCGCACATGGTGATGGCGATGCGTAACAACAGCAAAGTCGCGCAACTGCTGACCCCGTTCATCACCAACTACGAAGTCCCGTCCGAACATGTCGGCCTGCTGTATGTGGATGGCGTGCTGCAAGAAGCGCTGAAGCCCGGCTTTTACAGCTACTGGCACGGCGGCAAACGCCTGAGCATGACCATGGTCGATACCCGCCTGACGGTGCTGGAAATTACCGGCCAGGAAATGCTGACCCAGGACAAAGTGCCGCTGCGCGTGAATGTCACCGCAGGCTACCGCATCGTCAACGCACCGCTGGTCATGTCCGGCCTGGCCGACTATAAAGACTTCATCTACAAGGAAATCCAGTTCGCCCTGCGCGCCGCCATCGGCAGCAAAACCCTGGACGGTTTGCTGGAAAACAAAAACGAAACCGACGAACAAATCCTCGCCACCATGAAGCAAAAAGCCGCCGTGCAGGGCATCGACATGATCAGCCTGGGCATCAAGGATTTGATTTTGCCGGGTGAGATCAAAACCATGCTGGCGAAAGTAGTGGAAGCGGAAAAAGCGGCGCAAGCCAACGTGATCCGCCGCCGCGAAGAAACCGCTGCCACCCGTTCGCTGATGAATACTTCCAAGGTGATGGAAGATAACCCGGTGGCGCTGCGCCTGAAGGAACTGGAAACGCTGGAGAAAATTACCGAGAAAATTGACCATATCAGTGTGTATGGCGGGCTGGAGAGTTTGCTCAAGCAGGTGGCGGCGTTCAAGCCGAAGGCGGGGGAGTGATGGTGCTTTGAACGGTGCTAAAACTGCACTACAATAGCCGCGTTAGCCTGCTGCTCATCGAACACTGACCTGGCAATGAACACAAAACGTAAAAAATTACCCGTTGGCATCGAAACCTTCTCGGAAATTATCGAGGACGGACATTACTACGTCGATAAAACCGGCTATGCCTTGCAACTGATCGAAAAAGGCAAATATTACTTCCTGTCGCGCCCTCGCCGCTTTGGCAAAAGCCTGTTCGTCGATACCTTGCGCAGCCTGTTTGAAGGCCGCAAAGAACTGTTTGCCGGGCTGTACGCCGAGCACCGCTGGGACTGGAGCCGGCGGTTTCCGGTGGTATCGATCAGCTTTGGCGGTGGCATGATGCATAGCGCGGCTGCGCTGGATGAAAAAATCCGCGAACTGTTAATTGACAACCAAACCAGTCTGGGCGTAACTTGCACCCACACCAGCATCTCGGGCCAGTTCGCCCAATTGATCAAACTGGCACACCAGAAATATGGCGAAAAAGTGGTGGTTTTGATCGACGAATACGACAAGCCGATTCTCGACAACATCACCGATACCGGGACGGCGCTGGTCATGCGAGACGGCTTGAAAAACCTGTACAGCGCCATCAAACAGGCCGATGCCGACTTGCGTTTTGTATTCATGACCGGGGTGTCCAAATTCAGCAAGGTGAATTTGTTCAGCGGCTTGAATAATCTGGACGACATTACGCTCAACGCAGACTATTCGGCGCTGTGCGGCTATACCGACCACGATATCGATACCGTATTTGCGCCGGAACTGGCGGGGCTGGAGCGCGAGCAAATCCGCCACTGGTACAACGGTTATAACTGGTCTGGCGCAGCGGTGTACAACCCGTTTGACCTGTTGCTGTTGCTGCGCAACCGGAAATTTCGCGCCTGGTGGTTTGAAACCGGCACACCCACATTTTTAGTCAAGCTGCTGGCCGAACGCCAGGCTTGGTTGCTAACGCTGGAACAGGCCGAATCCGACGCCGATTTGCTCGGCAGTTTCGACATTCACCAGATTCCTACCACCACGCTAATGTTTCAGGCAGGCTACCTGACGATTGACCGGGTAGAACCGGTTGCCAACAGCGATTACTACACCCTGCGCATACCCAACCACGAAGTACGACAAAGCCTGTTTGGCAGTTTGCTGCGCGAATGGACGGGCGATTCTGGCCTGGAAGTGAGCAACAAACGCCACCTGTACCAACATCTGGCGGCAGCGCGCATTGATTTGTTAGCGGGCTTGTTCCAGTCGTTTTTCGCTGCAATACCCCATCAGTGGTTCGACAACAACCCCATCGCCAAATACGAAGGCTATTACGCCAGCGTGTTTTACGCCTATTTCGTTGCCACCGGGCTGGATGTGCGGGTAGAAGACGCCACCAACCATGGCCGCATCGATATGGCGGTAATCATGCCGGAGCGGATCTGGTTATTTGAATTCAAGGTGGTGGAAAGCGCGCCCAAAGGCCGTGCCTTGCAGCAGTTGATCGACAAAGGCTATGCTGACAAATACCGCGCGCATGGCCTGCCAATTCAGTTGCTTGGTGTGGAGTTTTCGCGCGAGGCGCGGAATGTGGTGGGGTTTGAGG
>JBDLSU010000895.1:0-6031 GCA_039799405.1 Pseudomonadota bacterium
GCCGATTTGCCCTTGCCACACATCGGCTGGAATAATATCGATACCGTGCAAAGCAGCCCCTTGCTGAATGGGCTGGAAAATTCCCCTGATTTTTACTTCGTCCACAGCTATGTGTTTCACCCGACCGACCCGGCCACGGTGTTGACCCGTACCGACTATGGCCAGGCTTTTTGCAGCGCCATTCAAAGCAAGAATATTTACGGTGTCCAGTTTCACCCGGAAAAGAGCCAACGCGCCGGGATGAAGCTGGTCAAGAATTTTTTAGAGATAGCAGCAACATCATGAAAAAAAACCGCGTGATACCTGTGCTCTTGCTCAAGAACGGCTGGCTGGTGCAAAGCAAGCAGTTTAGCCGCCACCCCAATCTGGGCAACCCGATTACCGCCGTCAAGCGCCTGTCGGAATGGGGCTCGGACGAATTAATTTACCTCGATATTTCGCGCGACGACAATTACGATATGCGGCGTGACGATCTGGGGCATCCGAATCGCGGCAGCATTTTCGAGATTCTGGCCGATGTTTCGCATCAGGCCTTCATGCCGATCACCATCGGCGGCCGCATCCGCACCCTGGCCGATATTGAAACCCGGCTGGCACTGGGCGCGGACAAAATCGCCATCAACACCGCTGCGATTGACGACCCGGAATTTGTCGGGCAAGCCGCCAAGGAATTTGGCGCGCAATGCATTGTGGTGTCGGTGGATGTCAAAATCATCGATGAACAATACCGCGTGATGCGTGGCGGCAAGGCCGAGGCTACCCAGTGGACTGCGCTGGAATGGGTGCAGCGGCTGGAACAATTGGGCGCGGGCGAGATTTTGCTTAACTCGATTGACCGCGACGGCATGAAAAATGGCTACGATCTGCCCTTGCTGGATCAGGTCAGCAGCGCCGTGAAGATTCCGGTGATTGCCTGCGGCGGGGTAGGGGAGTGGAACCACTTCGCCGAAGCCTTGCAGCAAACCAAAGTCGATGCGGTGGCAGCGGCAAATATTTTCCATTACGTTGATCAAAGCGTCTACCTGGCCAAAAAGCATTTGTTTGAAGCCGGTCTGAACGTGCGTTCACCCGAATTATTGCAAATTTAGGAGGCTGGGCCATGAGTTATCGCAAAATGCAATATTGCAAGCGTTGCACCTACCCGTTTGTGGCGGTCAATTTATCGATTGATGACGAAGGCGTGTGCGCCAGTTGCACCACCGGGGATATGTTCAATGCCCTGACCCCGGAATTCTGGGCCAAACGCAAAGCGCTGTTTGAAAAGCACATTGAAGAGATCATGAAAAACCGGGTCTCGGAATACGATTGCATCATTCCGGTCAGTGGCGGCAAAGACAGTTATTTCCAGACCCATATCATGACCGCCGAATATGGCCTGAAACCCTTGCTGGTGACTTACCACGGCAATAACTATCTGCCGGAAGGCAATTACAACCGCGATCGCATGCGCGAAGTATTTAATGTCGATCATCTGGTGATGGGTCCGAGTGTGGAAGTGCTGAAAAAGCTCAACCGCCTGTGCTTCCGCAAAATGGGTGACATGAACTGGCATGGCCATGTTGGCATCGCCACCTATCCGTTCCGCATCGCCACCCGTTTTGAAATCCCGCTGATGATCTGGGGCGAAATCGCCTGGGATATTTCCGGCATGTTTGAACCGGACGATTTTGTCGAATGGAGCGCGCGGGTGCGGCATGAACACCAGATTCGCGGCTTTGAATGGTATGACATGTTGAACGACCCGGAAGAGCCGCTGACCGAGCAGGATTTGTCCTGGGCCAAATATCCGAGCGATGATGAAATCCTCAAGGTCGGCGTGCGCGGCCTGTATATCGGCAACTTCTTCAAGTGGGACCCGAACCGCCATACCGCCATGATCAAGGAAAAATACGGCTGGAAAGCGGCTGAAAAGCCATTCCAGCGCACCTTCCGCACTGCCTCGAATCTGGATGACCGCTATGAAAACGGCGTACACGATTTGCTCAAATTCATCAAGTTTGGCTATGGTCGCGGTTCCGATCACAGCTCCAAGGATGTGCGTACCGGTGACATGACACGCGAAGAAGCAGTGGAAATGGTGCGCAAGTATGACCATGTGGTGTCGGACGATTTGTACTACTGGCTCGACTATGTGGGCATGAAGGAAGAAGAATTCTGGCGCACCGCCGACCGCTTCCGCGATCCGCGCGTGTGGTGGATTGAAAACGGCCAGTGGGTCAAGGACAATATCTGGGGCAGTCCTTCCGCTTATGGCGAAGTGCATTTGTCGCTGGCCGAGCAAGAAAAGTACAAGCGTGGCTAAACCAGTGGCGCGCCAGTTGTAAAAAACGGGCTCGCCTTGGATCGGGTTGCAGTGTAGCAGTGTGGTAGCAGCAGGGGAGCGAGTATGGCAAGGCCGGAAAAGGTACGTCTTGGGGAGATTTTGGTTCAGCAAAAGCTGATGACCGAAGATCAACTCACGATTGCGCTGGCCGAGCAAAAACGCAGCGGCCGCAAGCTGGGCCGGGTGTTTGTGGAAAAAGGTTTCGTCACCGAAGAGCAAATTTCCGGCGCGCTGGCACGCCAGTTGAGTGTGCCCTACATCAATCTGAAGTTTTACAACCTGAATGCTGATCTGGTGCGCTTGTTGCCGGAAACCCAGGCCCGCCGCTTCCGCGTGCTGGTGATGGAAGACAAGGGCAATACCCTGCTGGTCGGCATGGCCGATCCAACCGATTTGTTCGCCTACGATGAAGTGGCGCGCATCGTCAAACGCAGCATTGAGCTGGCGGTGGTGAATGAAACCGAGCTGTTGCTGGCGATTGACCGCATCTACCGCCGCACCGAAGAAATTACCGATTTTGCCCGTGAGCTGGAACAAGATTTGGGCGATACGGTGGTCGATTTTGGTGCGCTGGCGCTGACACCGGGGCTGGAAGAAGCGCCGATTGTCAAATTGCTGCAATCGGTGTTTGATGATGCGGTGCAAGTACGCGCTTCCGACATCCACATCGAACCACAGGAAACCCGGCTGTATATCCGGTTCCGCATCGACGGCGTGCTGCATTTGCAAACCGAGGCTGATATCAAAATTGCCTCGGCCTTGTCACTGCGCCTCAAGCTGATGTCGGATCTGGATATTTCGGAAAAACGTCTGCCGCAAGATGGTCGCTTCGTCACCAAGGTCAAGCAGCAACGCATCGATGTGCGTATTTCCACCATGCCAACCCAGTATGGCGAATCGGTAGTAATGCGTCTTTTGAACCAGGGTGGCACGGTGTTGAAGCTGGATGCGATTGGCATGCCGAAAGCCATGCTGGAACGCTTTCGCGCGATTATTCAGCGCCCGAACGGCCTGGTATTGGTGACCGGGCCAACCGGGAGTGGTAAAACCACCACATTGTATTGCGCGCTGTCGGAATTAAATTCGCTGGAAAAAAAGCTCATTACCGTGGAAGACCCGGTCGAATACCGGCTGCCCGGCATTAACCAGGTGCAAGTCAACGACAAAATTGACCTTACCTTTGCCCGGGTTTTGCGCTCTTCCTTGCGGCAAGACCCGGATATTATTCTGGTGGGCGAAATGCGGGATCAGGAAACCGCGCAAATCGGCTTGCGCGCCGCCATGACGGGTCACCTGGTGCTCTCCACCTTGCATACCAATGATGCGGTCAGCACGCCCTTGCGGCTGGCCGATATGGGGGTGGCGCGCTATATGATCGGTAGTTCGCTGCAAGCGGTATTGGCGCAGCGCCTGGTAAGGGTGATTTGCGAAAGTTGTGTTGAGCCCTACACCCTGCTGCCGAATGAGCGTGAATGGTTGACGGCAGAATTACATGATAAAGTCGATAAACCGCGTTATATGCATGGCCGGGGGTGTTCACATTGCAATGGCATGGGTTATCGTGGCCGGATTGGCGTGTATGAAATGCTGGAAATTACCCAGGCGGTGGCTGATGCTGCCAGCCACCATGATCCGGCCCATTTCATGAAAGTGGCGACGGCACAAATGGCGGGTAATACCTTGCGCCGTCATGCGGTGATGTTGGTAATACAAGGCAAGACCACGGTCGCCGAAGCGATGCGCATTTCGAACCAGCTTGAGGAATGACATGCCATTTTTTGCATACAAGGCGCGCGATAACGAAGGTAAATTGATACAGGGCGTGGTCGAAGGCGGCGATAGTGCAGTGGTGGCAGACCAGTTATTTTCCAATGGTTTGATTCCGGTAGAAATCAACCTCACCAAGACGCCGCCGCTGTCGGGTGATTTGAGCTTTTGGCAGCGCGTGACCGAGAAAAAAGTCACGTCGATGGATGTGCAATTATTCAGCCGCCAGATGTATACCCTGCTCAAGGCAGGGGTGCCGATTTTGCGCGGGTTGGCTGGTTTGCAGGAATCGTCGGTCTCCAAATCATTTTCCCGGGTGTTAAAAGATATTCGCGAATCGCTCGATGCCGGGCGTGAATTATCCGCCGCCATGCGGCGTCACCCCACCGTGTTTTCCACGTTTTATTTGAGTATGGTGCGGGTGGGTGAGTTGACCGGGCGGCTGGAAGAAGTGTTTTTGCGCTTGTTCGACCATCTGGAATTTGACCGTGAAATGCGCGCTCGTGTCAAATCGGCCTTGCGTTACCCGATGTTTGTGGTGGCGGCGATGATTGTGGCAATGGTGGTGGTGAATTTGTTTGTGATTCCGGCCTTCGTCAAGGTGTTTGCCAGCTTTCATGCGCCTTTGCCTTTGATGACGCGCATTTTGATCGCTACCTCCAAATTTACTGTCGATTATTGGCCGATTTTATTGCTGGGCTTGATCGCCACCGTGGTCGGTGCCACCATGTATGTGCGCACTCCGGATGGCTTGTATCGTTGGGATCGTTTGAAATTGCGTTTGCCGATTGCGGGAAAAATTTTGCTCAAGGGCACACTGGCACGCTTTGCCCGCAGTTTTGCCTTGTCCAGCCGTAGCGGTGTGCCGATTGTGCAAGCATTGAATGTGGTGGCGGCCACGGTCGATAATGCGTATTTGTCGAGCCGGGTCGAACAAATGCGTGACGGGGTCGAACGGGGCGAAAGCATTTTGCGCACCGCCGTGCATGCTGGCGTGTTCACGCCGGTGGTATTGCAGATGATTGCCGTGGGTGAAGAGACCGGTGATCTGGATGAATTGATGGATGAAATTGCGCAAATGTATGAGCGCGAGGTGGATTACGAATTAAAAACCTTGTCGGCGCAAATTGAGCCAATTCTGATCATATTTATGGGTATCATGGTTTTGGTACTGGCCTTGGGGATTTTTCTGCCGATATGGGAGTTGGGCCGGGCGGCGTTGCACAAATAACTGGGTTGCCGACGAATTTTCCGGGATAGGGTATGAAGGCTGGGCTGCTGGGTCGGACGCGACGGCGTGATGCGCTGAGACGGCACACGGCCAACTTTTGTAGTATATTGAAAGCACAGCCTGTGCGGCTGCGGCGGCAGCTTGGGTTTTCCCTGATCGAACTGGCGGTCACGATCACCATTGCTGCGATTTTGTTGACGGCCTTATTGACAAGAGTATGGTTTTATCAGCGCGAAGTCGAACGCATCGCGGTTGAACAAGTGGTGCGGGCCTTGCACAGTGCCTTGCATTTGCAACTGGTGTCGCTGACGGTGCGTGGCCGCATGAATGAATTGCCCGGTCTGGCCGAACAAAACCCGGTTGACTGGCTGGAGCGCAAGCCGCCGAATTATCTGGGTGCGTTTTATGGCCCTGCACAAGATGAGTTGGAACCAGGAAATTGGTATTTTGATAAAAAAGAGCGGCGACTGGTGTATTTGTACAGCCGGGGTGACAGTTCGGATGCTGGCACGCCAAATCACTTGAGTTTTCGCATCAAATTGGTTAATAATAGGGATAGTGCTGTGCGGCAAGATGGCCGTCCTGATTTATTCAATAGCGCAGTTTTCGAGCAAGTTGTGCAGTAAGAATCAATCGCAGGTGTGGTCGTTTTTGGGTAGTTTAACTTGATACAAACTTGAATGTAATTTGGAGAATCAACATGAACAAGC
>JBDLSU010000896.1:0-3443 GCA_039799405.1 Pseudomonadota bacterium
TACGGGCGTAAAAAGCACAGGCGTGTATTGTCGCCCGGTGTGTAGCGCGAAAACACCGCTGCCCAAGTCTTGCTCGTTTTTTGTGACTGCGGCCAGCGCCGAACAAGCCGGATTTCGCCCCTGTTTGCGCTGTCGGCCAGAACTGGCACCGTATGCGCTACAACAAAACCTGGCCTATGCAATCTGGCAGCGCATTGCCGCTGGTGCCTTGAACGACGGCAACCTGGAACTGCTGGCGCAGCAAGTCGGGATTTCCTCGCGCCAGTTGCGGCGCGTATTGCAACAGCATTTTGGCGTCAGCCCGATTGAACTGGCGCAAACCCAGCGCCTGCTATTTGCCAAAAAATTGCTGCAGGAAACCAGTTTGAGCATGACCGAAATTGCCTTTGCCGCCGGCTTTCACAGCATTCGTCGCTTCAATGCGCTGTTTTCCTTGCGCTATGGCATGGCTCCCAGCAGCTTGCGCGGCAAAACCCGCGCCACCACCTCGGCCCTGTGCCTGCGCCTGGCCTACCGGCCGCCGCTGGACTGGCATGGCATGCTGCGCTATCTGGCACCGCGTGCCATGCGGGGGGTGGAATCCATCGATCTGGCGCAGGGGGCCTATCTGCGCACTGTGCGCTGCGGCGGCCAGTGCGCCGCCCTGCGCGTGACGCAAGACGTGCAGCGCAACCAGTTGCGGGTCGAATTGAGCAGCAATCCGGGCAGCGCCCTGATGCCGATGCTGGCGCAATTGCGCCAACTCTTTGATCTCGATGCTAATCCGGCCGTGATCCAGCAACATCTGCAACAAGACCCTTTGCTGGCGACCCATTTACAGGCCCACCCCGGCCTGCGCGTGCCGGGCGCTTTCGATTCATTTGAGCTGGGCGTGCGCACCATCCTGGGGCAACAAGTGAGTGTCAGCGCGGCCACCACCTTGTGCGCACGGTTGATTGAACGCTTTGGCATGCCATTTGAAGCCAGTTGGCCCGGCCTGAGCCACCATTTCCCGGCACCGGCCGTGCTGGCCGCGAGTAGCCCGGCAGAAGTGGCGGCAATCGGTTTGCCGCTGGCACGCGCCGAAACCATCATCCAGTTTGCGCGCTTTTGCGTGCAGGGCGGGCTGGCGTTCAAGCCGGGGGCCAGCCTGGAGCAAGTATTGGCGCAACTGCAGCAAGTGCGCGGCATCGGAGCCTGGAGCGCCCATTATCTGGCACTGCGTGGCTTGCGCTTTCCGGATGCCTTTCCACTGGGCGATCTGGGCTTGCAAAAAGCCGCCGCCGCACCCGGTTCGCGCCTGAGCGAAAAAGCCTTGCAGGCGCGCTCGCAAAGCTGGTCACCCTGGCGAGCCTATGCCGCCATGGCACTATGGCAGGGCGCGCATCTGACCAGTGCCGACACAGCGCCGCCAGTGCCGGAATGATCCGGCTGATGATCTGATTTTTTACCGACAGGAATTGAAATGAAAGCCACCATCAAAATCGACAGCGCCGACATCGTGTATCGGCACCACCCCAGCCCGCTCGGCCCCTTGTTATTGGCGGCCCGGCCCGCGGGTTTGTCCGGCGTCTATTATGAGCAACACAGCCATTTTGCTGGCAGCGCGGGCTGGCAGCCAGTAGAACAGCATGCCCTGCTCGATCTGGCCGCACGCCAACTGGATGAATATTTTGCCGGGCAACGCAAACGCTTTGATTTGCCGCTGGCCCCGGTCGGCACCCCATTCCAACAAGCGGTGTGGCAGGGTTTGCGCCAGATTCCATGGGGCGAAACCTGTCATTATGGCGATTTGGCCGTTGCCATCGAACGGCCCAGGGCGGTGCGCGCGGTGGGCGCGGCCAACGGCCGCAACCCGCTGTCGATTATTGTGCCGTGCCATCGCGTGATTGGCCGTTCCGGTGATCTGGTTGGCTATGCCGGTGGCTTGCAGCGCAAACAGTTTTTACTGGCGCTGGAACATCAGGACAGCATGCCCGGCCTGTTTGCTGCCTGAACGCGGCCTTAATAAAGCAAATTGCCACCACGGCGAAATAGCGCCAGATCCACAAACTGCGACAAATTCCGGCTACCTTCGGTGCGCACCAGATTCAAGCCGCCCAGGTCGGAATTGCTGCGTGCCACCCCTTGCATCGCGGTAAACGAATTGCCCGCGCCCAGATGAATCGCGCGCACCAGAGTTTTTGCCACCGCAAAGCCTTCCAGACTCATGGCGGACACGGATTCATCGCGAAACTTTTTCATGCTCTTCAAATGTTCCAGTTGCAAGGCGGTGGTCGGCGAATTGGGATTGGGCACCACTTGCGAAAACAATGTCCATTCCATCGCAGTGGCACCCGCAATTTCAGTCAGCGTGGCCAGATTGATGAGAGAGGTGCCCGCCACAAAAGTCTTGGGCGAGGCTTTGCGAAATGACTTCAAAAACAGGCCGGTATTAATGGTATCGGCCAGGCTGATCACAATATTGGGCCTGGTTTGGCCGAGCTTGTGAATCTGTTGTACCGTAGCCTGGGTATCGCTGCTCAAAATGACGCTACCACTTAAGGTCAAACCACGACGCTGGATTTCTTTTTGCACCAGCGCATACGCTTCGCGGTTGATTACCGACTCGGTATACGCGACCCCGATGTTCTTGATGCCGAGCTTTTCAAAATACGAAAAAATGTATTGAATCTCTTGCTCTTTATTGGGCCGCCACACCAGCGCCCGCTGTTGATAGCTGGACGTGGCATCGGTCAGCGGTGCATACAACACCAGGCCGCTTTTATTGAAGGCCGGGTTGGATAAAATCGCCGCCGTGGTATCCGGGCCAATCCCGCCCAACATGTATTGCGGCTTTTCCTGCTCCACCAGCTCACGCGCCATTTGCGCCGCAAGCTGTGGCTCGCCCTTGTCGTCACGCACCACAAAACGGATGCGTCGGCCTGCCACCCCACCGGTGGAATTGATGCTGTCAAAATACGACGTAATGCCGGCCACATAATCACGGCCCAGCGCGCCATTGGGGCCGGACAAATCAATGCTTTGTGCAATCACCACCGTTTTGTCACTGGCAAAACCGGGGGCACTGAGTAGCATACCGGCGGCAAAAGTGGCGCACAGGCGCAAGCGGAAAGATGAAGTTGCTGGAGCGAGCAGGGTAGTCATGATGAGCCTTTTCTATTTTGCAGTGCAGCATATGTTACGGTATCAAAATGACCCTGTGATGACTCAATCTTTCCCATTTGAAATTTTTTTAAGGTAAGGCAAGGATGTCCATGCCTGATTCCCGCCCCGTACACTGGCTACGCCCCGAAGTTGCGCCCGCTGGCACGCCGGGCCGCCTGTACCCATAACAATTTGCGCTTGTTCGCTCTGTTTTCGTTCTGGGGTGTGTGATTTAGTTAGTAAAGGAAATATTGTGCCTCTAACTTTTTTAAATAAATAACGTCTATTTGATCATATTTTTTAGCATTTGCTCAACA
>JBDLSU010000897.1:0-3508 GCA_039799405.1 Pseudomonadota bacterium
CCTGTGCATCATTACCCGTGGCCCGGCCAATTGCTTTGCCACGCTTGATACTGATTTGAAACATCAATCCAATAGCGCCGTTACCGGCCATGCCCAGTTTGCCGCTGGTTTGACGCCAGCCCAGCAAACCGCCATTACCAATTTTGAAATGAGCCTGACCACGGCCCAATTCACCAACACCGTAGTGGGCGCACTCAATGCCGGTGGTGCGCGCGGTGGCCCCCAGGCTTTGGCTGCTACGCCGTTTTATTTTGGTATCAATGATCTGGTAGCTGGCGATTATCAAACCAAAGCGCCGTTTAATCGCAATGTGATGAACATGTATGGTGCCTGGTTGAATCTGGCCCAGCCACCCGCACCACCGCGCCCGGGTCAGCCTGCACCGCGCCCGGCATCAATCACCGACCAGGCCAAGGCATCGATTGCACGCGGCGAACGCATTTTCAACACCCGGCCATTTCTGGCCGATCAGGTACCCGGCTTTTCGGATGTGGTGCCGGTTCAGCAGCAGCGCACCACCTGCTCCGGCTGTCATAATGCCCCCAACGCAGGCACTACTTCGGTGCCACGCCTGATGCATACCGGGGTTGCGTCGGCCAACCGGCGTACAGCGGATATGCCTTTGTACACCTTCAGAAACAATGCCACCGGTGAAACATTGGCCTTGAGTGATCCGGGGCAAGGTTTGGTAACTGGCAAATGGCGCGATCTGGGCCGTTTCAAAGTACCCAGCCTGCGCGCCCTGGAATCGCGTGCGCCCTTCTTTCATGATGGCTCGGTGGCAAATCTGGCGGGTTTGGTCAACTTTTATGATCGCCGCTTCCGTATCGGTTTGAATCCCCAGGAAAGACTCGACTTGCAAGCTTTCCTGGAAACGCTGTAACACCGCTGTAGCAAGTAGTTGGCGGCACTGGCTTTGGGCTGGTGCCGCTTTTTTCTGGTAATAATCTGCTTTATTTCAACAAGCCAAACACCTTGCCAATAATTTTGCTACCCGTCCCCACCGGGTCAGCCCGAATGGCTTTTTCTTCTTCCCCAATCATAAAAAACAAACCATCCATCGCGCGTTGCGTCACATAGGCTTCCACCGTGGCTTGTTCCGGCGGCACGCTGGCGACTTTGCCAATTTGCCCGACCAGCCGGTTATATTGTTGTGCCAGGCCGGATTTGTCGGTCAGGCCCTTCACCTTGGGCAAAAACTTTTGCGCCAGCTTGCTGCCGGTTTTTTCTTTGAAGAAGTTGGTGACCGAAGTGTCGCCGCCAGTGAGGATGTTTTTGGCGTCGGCAAACGTCATCGATTTCACCGCATCCACCAGCAGCGGTTTGGCCAGCGGCACTGCTTGCTCGGCGGCCTGGTTCATCGACAGTACCAGATCATCCAGTTGCTGGCCGCGTCCGGTCATTTTCAGCAGCGGGCGCGCTTGTTCCAGTACCTTGGGCAAACGGATTTTGACTTGCTCATTATTCAAAAAACCGCCATCGCTGCCCAATTTGCTCACCGCCGCACCAGCCCCGCGCTCCAGCGCTGCTTTCAGGCCGCTGCTGGCGTCTTTGTTGCTTAAATCGTCCAGGCTGAAGGCGTGTGCGTTGAGGCTAAAGCCCAGGCATACAGCGAACAGGCTGACAGTTTTGCGGTATTGCAGGAGTGGGACAGACATGGTGGCTTCCTTTGTGCGTGAATTGGCAAGCTGAATTGTTGCTCATGATACCTGCAATCGTGCTTGGTTCCCACGCTATCAGCCAAACAGACTTGAGTTTGCTGCCTTATTTAACGCTTTGTGCTGTGCCTTGCCTGTTAAAATCGCGTGATACTGTGGGGGAGCTGCCATGTTTACATTGTTTGGGGTACGCGGCACGGCGTGTCCGCGTTGCGATGCGTTGAGCCAGGGTGAGGGCAATTATTGTCCGGCCTGTGGTGTCAGCCTGGGGCAAGGCCATGCGCTGCTGCGCAATAATCGCTGGTTGCCGCTGGAAAACGAGGTGGCAGTGTTTTTTGGGGTGGAACGCCTTGGTGGTTTGTTCAGTAAAACCCTGCAGGTACCGGTCAGCGCACGGGCCTTTATTTTGCAAGCGGGCCAGGTGACTGAGGTGCCGCCGGGTGAATACCGGATCGAAGATTTTTTCGGCCGTCTTGACAAATTAATCCGCGAGCGCAGTGCCGAAATTTTAATTACCCGCAGTGCGCCTTTCGCGCTTCTCTTCAATTTGCCCGGCATTGCCAGTGCGGAATTTCTGGCGCTGGATGTGGCTTGCCAGTTGCAAGTGAAAATCGCCCCGGTGCAGGCTTTTTCGGCGCATTTTATGCATGCGCCTGGCACCATTAGCATCGAACAATTGCAAACCCTGGTGCAACCGCTGTTGCGCCAGGTGTTGATTGAATTTTTATCCGCGCAATCAATGACCGAGCTGGTCGATAACCGGCAGTTGCGCGAGCAATTGAATGAGCGGGTGCAGGGCAGTTTGTCGCTCCAGTTGGCACAACTTGGGCTGGCGCTGGTGCAGGTGGAAACGCTGTCGCTGCAACATCAAAAATGGAATGAAAACCGCGAACTGGTCGGCCAACTGGCGCTGGTGCTGAACGCCAAACGGGTTGAGCAAGACCACGCCGCGCAACTGGCGCAATTGTATACCGAGCAGCAATGGGCACAAGTGCAGCAGCTAGAGCAGGCCCAGCGCCAGCAACTCAAGCGGGCGCAACTGCAGCGCGATCAGCGTGAACTGCGTGCCGAACTGGTGTTGCAGGAGCGCGAACAATTGCAGGCGCTGCGCCTGCGTGAGATTGAGTTATATGGCCGCATCATCGAAGCGCAACAGCGCAAAACCGCGCTGGAACGCGGCGCGCAAGAAGTGGTGTTGAAGCTGGAACATGAACTCAAACAGCAGGCCGGGGAGCGTGATACCGAAGCCAAACGCTGGGAGCAGGTGCGCCAGATTGCGCAAATCAAGATTCGCACCGAACTGGAACTGGAACAACTGGAAGCGCGCGAGATTACGCTGGCGGCGCAGCAACAACTGAAGCAACAGGTATTGCAATGGCAGTGGCAGCGCCAACTGGCGACGATTGAGCAAATCGGCAATGAACAAACCCGGCGCGATGAGTTGGCGCGCTTGCGTCAGCAACAGGCGCAACAGGCCGAACACCAACAACAATGGCAGGAGGAACAGCAGCAGGCGCGCCTGCATACGCTGACGCTGGCGCGTGCTGCGCGTGAGCGCGAAGCCGGGCGGGTGCAGGAATGGCAAGATGAACTGGCGCGCAGCCAGCAGCGCGAACTGTTGCGCACCGAGGCGGTGCATGACGTGCATACTCAGTTGCAGATTGATGAAGTCAAACAAAAACTGGCTGATCTGGCGCGCAGCGGGGCCGAGCGGGACGCGATTGCGCAGCAAGAAAAACTGCTGCGCACGATTGAAGCGCAGGCCGCACTGCAGCAGCAGCAACTGCAACTTGAACGCGCACGCCAGCAAGATGCGCTCGATGCCGAAGAGCAGCGCAGCTTGCTGCAGC
>JBDLSU010000898.1:0-2695 GCA_039799405.1 Pseudomonadota bacterium
ATGATTATTCCCATACCTGGTTTGTCAAGGATGTGTCGGAAGATGTGAGTATCTTCGCCAACAGCCTGACTTCACCGTACTGCGGCCTGAATAACGATTTTGAAGCCGTCAGTTGGATTGAAGAAGCCGACGATGCGCGCTCGGTTGCACTTATCCCCCTGCGCCTGCAAGCGCGCGAAACTTTTGGCTTGCTGGTACTGGGCTCGTCCGACCCGGATCGCTTCAGCGCCAATATGGCGACTGATTTTTTGCTGCAAATCGGTGCCACCTCCAGCTCGGCCCTTGCTTGTCTGCTGGACTGATCTGCCCTCATGAACCAGAACGCCGACTCAAACTTGCTGGCGGCGTATCTGGCCCACCTGCTACAACAACGCCAGCTCTCGGCACTTACCGTTAGCAGCTACCGGCGTGATCTGGAGCAATTACAGGCCCTGCTGCCCGACACCAACTGGCATACTATCGCCCCCGCTCACATCCGTAGAATCAGCGCGCAATTGCATGCCCAGGGCTTGAGTCCGCGCTCGGTGGCACGCAAATTATCCAGTTGGCGCGGCTTTTTTGAATGGCTGTCCAAACAAAAAGACCAGGCACCACTATCCAGCAACCCGGCCCAGGGGGTAAAAGGCCCGAAGCGCAGCAAACCCTTACCCAAAGCACTGGGGGTGGACGATAGCGTACACCTGGTCAGCGCCCGCCCTTCGCCTGCGCTCGAAGCCATCCCGGCCGCCAGTGCCGCCTGCAACCGCGCCATGTTTGAACTACTGTATTCCAGCGGCTTGCGCGTGTCCGAACTCTGCGCGCTGGACTTTCGCTACCACAGCGGCCCACCCGCTTCCCAGGGATGGATTGATCTGACCGAACGGGAAGTTACCGTCACCGGCAAGGGCAATAAAATGCGCCGCGTGCCAATCGGCCAAGCTGCGCTCGATGCACTGCAAGACTGGCTGCAACAGCGCGCCCTGTTGGCAAAGCCTGACGAAGCGGCGCTGTTTGTTAACGAGCGCAGCAATCGCATCTCGCCACGGCTGGTACAGTTGCGCCTGAAAACCCATGCCCAGCAGCAGTCGATGCCAACCCATGTCCATCCGCACATGCTGCGCCATTCTTTTGCCAGCCATGTTTTACAGTCCAGTGGTGATTTGCGCGCCGTGCAAGAAATGCTGGGCCACAGCAGCATCGCGTCAACCCAGGTATACACCGCGCTCGACTTCCAGCACCTGTCGCAAGTCTATGATGTCGCCCACCCTCGCGCCAAACGAAAATGAAGTCATTCGTAGGATTGGAAACGGGTTGGTAAAGCCAAATCAGGAAAAATCGCGCTAAAATCGCGATTTCCCCGCCCTTGATTTTGGGCGATTCGATACCATATGGTGGCTTTCTTCCGAATCGGGTATTCATCATGACCAGCGCATCACCCACCGCCGCCGTTGCCAGCCCTGCCGCGTCCGCCCTGATCCCCACCACCATCCTGACTGGCTTTCTGGGTGCGGGCAAAACCACCTTGTTAAACCGGGTACTGCAAGAAAACCATGGTCTGAAAATCGCGGTGATTGAAAACGAATTCGGCCAGGAAAATATTGACAATGAAATCCTGGTACAAGAGAGCAATGAAAATATCGTTGAAATGAATAACGGTTGCATCTGCTGCACCGTACGTGGCGATTTGATTATTGCACTGAGCACGCTGGCGAAACGGCGTGCCGCTGGTGAGCTGGCATTTGACCGGGTAATTATCGAAACCACCGGCCTGGCCAACCCCGGCCCGGTGGCCCAAACCTTTTTTATTGACGAAGAAATCGGCACCCAATTTTTACTCGATGCGATTATCACGGTGGTCGATGCGCGCCACGCCATGCAACAACTGGATCAACACGAAGAAGCACAACGCCAGGTCGGTTTTGCCGACCGCTTGCTGCTTTCCAAAACCGATCTGGTCAGTGCCGCCGACATTGCCGCGCTGAAAACCCGGCTGGCCCGTATCAATCCACGCGCACCCATCAAACCGGTTGACTTTGGCCGTGCGCCGGTGAGTGATATTCTCGATCTCAAGGGTTTCAACCTGAACGAAAAACTGGAACTGGATCCGGATTTTCTGGCAGCAGAAGAGCATGGCTGCGACGAGCACTGCGAGCATGATCATGAGCACACCCATGCGCATGAGCACGCTCATGATGTTCAACATCACGCGCATCATGATGCGCATCATGATCATCACGACCAACATCACAACCACCACCACGCCCATCACAGCGATAACATTGCCGCCTTTGTGTTCAAGGCCAAGCGCCCGTTCGATACCGCCAAGCTCGATGAATTCATGGCTCACATCGTTCAGGTATATGGCCCGGATATGTTACGCTACAAGGGTGTGTTATGGATGGCAGGTGCCAACCGAAAAGTTGTATTTCAGGGTGTCCACCAATTAATGGGCAGTGATTTGGGTGGGAAATGGCCCGATACCACAGATCGGGAGAGTAAAATGGTTTTTATTGGGAAAAATTTGCCAAAAGATGTATTTATTCAGGGTCTGGAACAGTGTTTGGTATAAACTAGCCAAGCTGTAAGCCAGGCCAACCTGGGGGCCGCATCCAAGGCCAACGAAGCAACCCTGTGCCTTTGCGCGCATGGCTTGATTATTGAAAAATCCGCCGTATCGAGAGTAAACGAAGTGATGACCAAGACCAATAACCCCGCA
>JBDLSU010000899.1:0-2962 GCA_039799405.1 Pseudomonadota bacterium
CCGCTTGCTTGGCGGCATCAGTCAGCGCCCCGGCACCGGGTAAATCGATGGGTGCGGCCACAGCCGCTCCGTTAAACAGCAAGGCAATCAGCAAGGCGGACAGCGTGCCAGGCAAAGCGCCAAATAAAGAAGGGCGGGTCGGTTTGTTCACGGTGCGGCTCCAGGTGAAAAGTTTTGATTGGCGATTTGATCAGCTTGCTATGATTTTGCCATCGAATGCGCTAAATGATACGCCAGAATCCCCCTGTTGCATGGTTTGTCGGTACACTCTGGGAAGTTTTGGCGTATTTTTGCCTTTCTTCTTGACCAATTGCACTGATCACCATGATTTCACAAACCATTCCTGCTGCACGGCAACACCAGGTGGCGCAAGCTTTGCTGGCGGTATTGCCTGCCAGCAGCGTATTGTTTGATGCCGAAGACACCCGGCCCTATGAATGCGACGGTCTGGCCGCTTACCGCCAACTGCCGATGGTGGTGGTGTTGCCGCGCAGCGAAGCCGAAGTGATTGCGGCGCTCAAGGTTTGCCATGGGCTGCAATGCCCGGTGGTGCCGCGCGGGGCCGGAACCGGGCTCTCCGGCGGGGCACAACCGTTGGCCGATGGCGTGGTGCTGTCCACTGCCCGCTTGAACCAGATCCTGCAACTCGACCCGCTGGCGCGTACCTGCCGCGTCCAGCCCGGGGTGCGTAATCTGGCGGTATCGGAAGCGGCCAGCGTTCATGGCTTGTATTACGCGCCTGATCCCTCATCTCAAATCGCCTGCACCATCGGCGGCAATGTCGCTGAAAATGCCGGGGGCGTGCACTGCCTGAAATATGGCCTGACTCTGCACAATGTGCTGGCAGTGCGCTGTATCACCAGCAGTGGTGACGTGTTGGAACTGGGCAGCGCCGCACCGGATGCGCCGGGGCTGGATTTGCTGCCGCTGTTTATCGGTTCCGAAGGCATGCTGGGCGTGGTGACCGAAGTATTGCTGAAGCTGGTGCCCAAACCCCAAACCGCGCGGGTGATTCTGGCTTCCTTCACCAGCGTGGCGCAGGCGGCGCAAGCGGTGGGCGATATCATTGGCGCGGGCATTATTCCGGCCGGGCTGGAGATGATGGATCAAACCTCGATCCGCATGGTGGAGCCATTTGTGCGCGCTGGCTACGACACCGATGCGGCCGCGCTGCTGTTGTGTGAATCAGATGGTACCTTGCAAGAGGTGGAAGCAGAAATCCAGCAGATGCAAGCGGTATTGCAACGCGCCGGGGCCAGCAAGATGGCGCTGTCGCAAAGCGAAGCCGAACGCTTGCGCTTTTGGTCTGGGCGCAAAAACGCGTTTCCGGCAGCGGGGCGCATTTCGCCGGACTATTACTGCATGGATGGCACCATTCCGCGCCAGCATCTGGCCCGGGTATTGCAGGGCATTGCCGACATGGAGCGACAATATGGCTTGCGCTGCGCCAATGTGTTCCATGCCGGGGATGGCAATCTGCATCCCCTGATTTTGTTCGACGCCAATGTGGCGGGCGAATTTGAGCGGGCCGAAGCGTTTGGTGCGGAGATTCTGGAATTATGCGTGGCGGTGGGCGGCACCATTACCGGTGAACACGGGGTCGGGGTGGAAAAAATCATGGGCATGTGCGTGCAGTTTTCCTCGGCGGAACTGGAAACCTTTTTTGCCATGAAAGCGGCGTTCGACCCGGACGGTTTGCTCAATCCCGGCAAGGCGATTCCCACGCTGCAGCGTTGTGCCGAAGGCGGCAAAATGCATGTGCATGGCGGACGCTTGCCGTTTGCTGATCTTCCACGGTTTTAATGGTTTTTAGGGCAGGGCATGGATGCGATTTTAAGTCAGTGGCAACAACAGGTGCAAAACGCCACCCACGAGCGGCGCGCCTTGCGCTTGCGCGGTGGCGGCAGCAAGGACTGGTATGGGCAAAGTTTGACTGGTGACATTCTCGATACACGAGCCTGGCAGGGCGTGGTGGCCTACCAGCCAGCAGAACTGGTGTTGACCGCGCGCTGTGGCACCAGCCTGGCCGAGCTGGAAACTCTGCTGGCGCAGCATGGGCAAATGCTGGCGTTTGAAGCGCCATATTTTGGAAACGATCAATCGACCGCTACACTGGGCGGGATGGTGGCGGCTGGCCTGGCCGGGCCTCGCCGTATCAGTTGTGGCTGCGTGCGCGATTTTGTACTCGGGGTGCAAGTGCTGGACGGGCAGGGCCAACTGCTTGATTTTGGTGGGCAGGTGATGAAAAACGTGGCAGGCTACGATGTCTCGCGCAGCATGGCCGGGGCCATGGGGACGCTGGGCTTGTTGCTGCAGGTATCGCTCAAGGTGTTGCCACGTCCGGCGCAGGAAGTGAGCTTGCGTTTTGCCATGGATCAGGCCCAGGGGGTGCAGCAAGTTAACCAATGGCTGGGGCAAGCCTTGCCGGTATCGGCCAGTTGCTGGGTGAATGGGGTGTTGAGCGTGCGCTTGTCCGGGGCCAGTGCGGCAGTGCAGGAAGCGCGCCAGCGCCTGGGCGGGGAAGTGCTGGATGACGATGCTGCAAAGCGGTTTTGGGCCAGCTTGCGCGAACAGCAGCATGCGTTTTTTGCGCCAGTGATGACCCAAGGCGATGCGGCTGATGATGGCGCTGCCTGTCTGTGGCGTCTGGCGCTGCCGCCCCTGGCTGCGCCGCTGGATTTTGCCGGGCCGCAGTTAATTGAATGGGCAGGCGGGCAGCGCTGGTGCATCGGCACCGTTGCCGACGTTGAACGCTTGCGCGCGCAAGCCAGCGCACGCGGTGGGCACGCTACCCTGTTTCGTGCCAGCAGCAAAACCGTGCCGGTGTTTCAAGCCGTGGCCCCGGCACTGGCAGCGATCCAGGCGCGCGTCAGAGCACGCTTTGATCCGGCCGGTATTTTCAATCCGCAGCGTATGGGAGCGTAGCGTGCAAACCAATCTGGCTGATTTTATCAAGGGCACG
>JBDLSU010000900.1:0-2623 GCA_039799405.1 Pseudomonadota bacterium
TGATCGACCGATGGTCTGCCGCTGCGAAGCCCCAATCGTCCGGAACCACAGTATGGAAATCAAAGTCAACTTTCTCGACAAGCTTCGTCTGGAAGCCAAGTTCGATGATTTTACGGTGATAGCCGATCAGCCCATCCGTTACAAGGGCGATGGCTCTGCGCCGGGGCCTTTTGATTACTTTCTGGCTTCATCCGCCTTGTGCGCGGCGTATTTTGTCAAGTTGTACTGCAATACACGCAATATTCCTACCGAAAACATCCGGCTGTCGCAAAACAATATTGTTGATCCGGAAAACCGTTACCAGCAAATTTTCAAGATTCAGGTTGAATTACCTGCCGATATGTCGGACAAAGACCGTGAAGGGATTTTGCGTTATATCGACCGTTGTACCGTCAAAAAAGTGGTGCAGGCCGGGCCGGAGTTTGTGATTGAATCGGTCGAGAATCTGGATGCGGATGCGCAAGCCTTGTTGACGGTACGCCCAGGTAGGGACGCCGCCACCTATATTGTGGGCAAGGATTTGCCGCTGGAGCAAACCATCGCCAATATGTCGGGCTTGTTGGCGGGGCTTGGCATCAAGATTGAAATCGCCTCGTGGCGCAATATTATTCCGAATGTGTGGTCGCTGCATATCCGCGATGCGCATTCACCGATGTGCTTTACCAATGGCAAGGGCGCGACCAAGGAAAGCGCGCTGGCGTCTGCCCTGGGCGAATATATCGAGCGCCTCAGTTGCAACCATTTTTATGCTGGCTCGTTCTGGGGCGAAGATATCGCCAATGCTGACTTTGTACACTACCCGAATGAACGCTGGTTCAAACCGGGCAAAAAGGATGCGCTGCCAAAAGAGATTTTGGATGAGTATTGCCTGGAGATTTACAACCCGGATCGCGAGTTGCGTGGTTCGCATCTGATCGACACCAATTCCGGCAATGTGGCGCGCGGTATTTGCGCGCTGCCGTTTGTGCGGCAGTCGGACAGTGCGGTGGTGTATTTTCCGTCGAATCTGATCGAAAATCTGTTCGCCAGCAATGGCATGAGCGCCGGTAACACCCTGCCCGAGGCGCAGGTGCAATGCCTGTCGGAGATTTTTGAACGCGCGGTGAAACGCGAAATTCTGGAAGGCGAAATCGCGCTGCCGGATGTGCCGCCAGACGTTCTGGCGAAATACCCCGGCATTTTGGCGGGCATCAAGGGCCTGGAGGAACAAGGCTTTCCGGTGCTGGTGAAAGACGCTTCGCTCGGCGGCCAATACCCGGTGATGTGCGTAACGCTGATGAACCCGCGCACCGGCGGGGTGTTTGCCTCATTCGGCGCGCACCCCAGCCTGGAAGTGGCGCTGGAACGCAGCTTGACCGAATTGCTGCAGGGGCGCAGTTTTGAAGGCTTGAATGATTTGCCGCCGCCCACCTTTGTCAGCAACGCCGTCACCGAACCGAATAATTTTGTCGAACATTTTATTGATTCCAGCGGTGTGGTGTCGTGGCGCTTTTTCAGCAGCCGGGCCGATTACGAGTTTGTGGAATGGGATTTCACCAGCGCAGGCAGCAATGCCAATGCCGACGAAGCCGCCACCCTGTTCGGCATTCTGCAAGCCATGGGCAAGGAAGTGTACCAGGCGGTGTACGATCAATTGGGGGCCGAATTGGGTGCCATTGCGTGCCGGATTTTGGTGCCGGGCTATTCGGAAGTGTATCCGGTGGAAGATTTAATCTGGGATAACACCAACAAAGCCTTGCTATTCCGCAACGATATTTTGAATTTGCATCAACTCAATGATGCCAGCCTGGCCGCCCTGCTGGAGCGGCTGGAAAACAATGAGCTGGACGATTACAGCGACATCGCCACCCTGATAGGGATTGAGTTTGACGAAAACACGGTGTGGGGCCAACTGACGGTGCTGGAATTGAAGCTCTTGATTAATCTGGCGCTGAAACAATTTGAAGAGGCGCAGGAACTGGTGGGTGCCTTCCTGCATTACAACGACAACACGGTCGAGCGCGGCTTGTTTTACCAGGCCTTGAATGTGGTGCTGGAAGTGACGCTGGATGATGAGTTGCAAATGGCAGACTACGAAGTCAATTTCCGCCGCATGTTTGGTCAGGAACGGATGGACGCGGTGCTGGGATCAGTCAATGGCAGCGTGCGCTTTTTTGGTTTGACGCCAACCAGTATCAAACTGGAGGGGCTGGAGCGGCACCAGCGTTTGATCGACAGCTACAAGAAGCTGCATGTGGCACGGGCCAAGGGGGCGGCTGTATCTGGCTAAGAATATGGATATCGGTGCTTCCCGTTCATGGTGCCGCAAATTGCTGCGCGCTGCGGCAATCGGAATAGCCCAGTATGATCGGGCACGGCAACAGGTGCCAGAACCAATAAACCCATGTTTCGCCCAGAGATTGAATATCGTTCTTATCGCGCTCAGTGGAAGCCATCACCGGTTGACCATTGACGCTAACATAGACCGCCCCACCTGTAGCGGTCGCGCAGTAAATGCTGGCAATATACGTACTGGTTTGGGTTCCTTGCGTGACATTTTACCGCCAGCATGATATAAAGCCCGGATGAAACCTTCCTTCCTGCGCCTGCTACTTAGCTTTTTCCTGATGCTTGCCATCCCGCT